>NZ_JBEYYC010000021.1:0-143842 GCF_040645355.1 Streptomyces sp. NPDC046805
ACGATCCGCTGGGACCGGACGCGGAGCGAACGCGGGAGACCAGCGTGCCCAACACCGTTCGGGGCACACGACTGAGCACGAGTCCTGGCAGCAGGGCTCACTCCCGCTCAGTCTCTAGGAACGGTTGACCACGACCAGGTAGCGGCCGCCGCGCAGGTAGGCGAACGGGTAGCCGTCGTGCACGACCTCGACGCTCCCCGCGGCACCGAGTTCCGGCGTCGCTCGGCGCAGCGCGATCAGTCGGCCCCCGCCGGGAACCGGCGACGGTCCCGGCCGTCCGCCCGGGCCTGTCAGCGGCGCGCGCCGTGGAGTGCTCCGGTGTCACGGTCGAGGCGGACTCGATCAGGGCCGAGGGCTTCTCGTACGGCGTCTTCGCCCTGTAGTGCGTCGGTCGGGGGCCCGGGTGGGTATCACCCGAGTGGGCCAAGCCGCGCAACGCTTGGCGCGCAACCCCCGACTTCCGTCCCGCCGACTCACTGCCCCGCCACCGCGGCCGGAGCGCCTGCCCCGGCTTCCCCGCCCAGCATGCTCGATGCCTGCCACCTGAGGGATTCTTGAGTCGAGGATGCGAAGGGGAGATGAGCGACCATGGACACACCCGCGACCAGCGGCCGTGAACCCGGTGCCCCCTTCGCCGCCGAGGCCATGGCCGTAGTCGCCCCGGACGGAACGCTCACGGGCTGGAGTTCCGGTGCGCAGCGCCTGCTCGGATACTCCGAGGCCGAGGCCCTGGGCCGGCCGGCCGCGGATCTGCTGGCGTCGCCGCTGCCCACGGCCGCCCGCGCGAGGATGGCCGGACAGGAGCCGTGGGCCGGGTCGGTGGCGCTGCGCGACCGCGACGGGCATGAGGTGGACTGCCGGCTGCGGGGCCGTCCGCTGGCCCTCGGTGGCGGGGGGACCGGCTGGCTGCTGGAGGCCGTCCCGGAGCAGGAGGGGGAGGACGGCCGGGAGGGCAGCCGACTGCTGGGCTGGTCGTTCGACCAGTCCCCGTTCGCCCTGGCGATCTACGACGCCGAGGGCCGGTTCCTGCGGATCAACGCCCCCATGGCGCGGCAGCTCGGAGCGTCGGAGGCGGATATCCGCGGGCGCCGGATCACCGAGCACATGACGGATCCGCGGTTCGCGGGCCCCGAGGAGGCCGTCGACCGGGTCGCGGCGACCGGGGTGCCGGAGTGCATCGAGAACTACGTGCGCGTACCGGGGGAGCCCCACGCGCACGCCTGGCTCGTCCATGCGGCCCCCCTCAAGGACGCGGCGGGAGTGGTGCACGGGGTGCAGCTGGCCGCGCTCGACTTCTCGGAGCAGTCCGCGGCGCGGGAACGCCTCGCGCTGCTCAACGAGGCCAGCACGCGGATCGGCAGCAGCCTGGACGTGGCCCGCACCGCCCAGGAACTGGCCGACGTGGCCGTGCCCGACGTCGGGGACTTCGTCTCGGTCGACCTGCTCGACGCCGTACTGCACGGCGACGAAATCGCACCGGTCCCCGTCGGCGGCTCCCTGGTGCTGCGGCGCACGGCGGTCAGCTCCACCGTGCCGCCCGCCGTGGCGGTCGGCGCCCCGGCCGCCTACCCGGAGCACTCGCCGATCGAACGCTGCCTGGCCACCGGCCGCGCCGTCATGCACCGGGTCACCGATCCCGAGATCGTGCGCTGGCTGGCCCAGGACCCCGCCCGGGCCGACTGGGTGCGGCGCAACCACCCGCACTCGCTGCTCGCGGTGCCGCTGCGCGCCCGCGGCGTGAACCTCGGCATCGTCCTCTTCACGCGTACGGACCCGTCCTCCCCGCCGTACACGGAGGACGACCTGCGGATCGCCGAGGAACTGGCGGTACGCGCCGCGGTCTGCATCGACAACGCCCGCCGCTACACACGCGAGCGCAGCACGACCCTGGCCCTCCAGCACAGCCTGCTGCCGCAGGGGATTCCCGAGCAGGCCGCCGTAGAGGTCGCAGGACGCTATCTGCCCGCGGGCTCACAGGCCGGTGTCGGGGGCGACTGGTTCGACGTCATTCCGCTCTCCGGCGCCCGCGTCGCCCTCGTCGTCGGCGACGTCGTCGGCCACGGACTGCACGCCTCCGCCGCCATGGGACGGCTGCGGACGGCCGTACGCACCCTCGCCGACGTCGATCTGCCGCCGGACGAACTGCTCGCGCACCTCGACGACCTGGTCGTCCGCGTCAGCACCGGGCTGGAGACCGGGGCCGCGCCGCCGACCGCCGGCTTCGGAGCGACCTGCCTGTACGCGGTCTACGACCCGGTCTCCCGCAAGTGCTCGCTCGCCAGCGCCGGCCACCCCTGGCCGGCTCTGGTGACCCCCGACGGCGCGGTGGACTTCCTCGAACTGCCCACCGGACCGCCCCTGGGGCTCGGCGGACTGCCCTTCGAGTGCGTCGAGGTCGAACTCCCCGAAGGCAGCCTCCTCACGCTCTACACCGACGGCCTGCTGGAGGGCCGCGGCCGTGACGTCGACATCGGCCTGCGCGCCCTGCGCACGGCCCTCGCCGACACCGTTCCCTCGCTCGAGACCACCTGCGACATCGTGCTCAAGGCGATGATCGACGGGCGGCCGCCCGACGACGTCGCGCTGCTCGTCGCCCGCACCCGCGCGCTGGACAGCCGGCACGTCGTCCAGTGGGACCTGCCCGCCGATCCGGCCGTCGTCGCCGAGGTCCGTGCGCGCACGACCGCGCAGCTCCACGCCTGGGGGCTGGACGAGCTGGCCTTCGTCACCGAACTGGTGGTCAGCGAGCTCGTGACCAACGCGATCCGCCACGCCACCGCGCCGATCCAGCTGCGCCTCATCAAGGACCACACGCTGATCTGCGAGGTCTCCGACGCCAGCAGCACCGCACCGCACCTGCGCCGGGCCCGCATCTTCGACGAGGGCGGACGCGGCCTGCTGCTGGTCGCCCAGCTCACCGAGCGCTGGGGCACACGGCACACCGGCACCGGCAAGATCATCTGGGCCGAGCAGCCCCTTCCGGCCCCGCAGGCCACCCCGGAACCGGCGGCCTGACGCCGCCACCCCGGAACCCGCGTCCCGGCGTCGACGCCCGCGCCGGCGGCGATACGGCAGGTCAGTGGACCCGACGTCCCGGCGGCTCCGTTCCCGGTCCAACGGCGGCCCGGCACACGGTGTTTCCGCGTCCTTCTACGTCCTTGACAGGGGACAAACCGTACTGGACCGTAAGTGAACTGGGTCGCCTGTCTCGTCAACTCCGCACGGGATTCCGGGTGTTGATCAGGAACCCGGCGGGACATCGTTGCAGGGTCGTTCCATCGGGCGCCGGTGAACCGAACACCCGATGAACAGGTGACGGGGGACGGCGATGACGCACGGATCGAGATCCCCGCGGCGGCTGCTGCGGCGTCTGATCGCGCCCATCACCGTCTCCGTGGCCACGGGGGCGGCCGCCGCCGTGCAGCTCATCGCCGGAGCGGGCGCAAGCAGCCCCAACGTCCTGGGCGTTCTGTGCGTGGCGGTCCTGTCCGCAGGAGCGGCGGTGCTCCAGGTGCTGCCCGGCGGCTCGGGGCGCCGACCATGGGCGTGGGAGGCCCACGGACTGACCGACGGCGCCGCCTCACCGCTCCCGCCGGTGGTTGGAGGCGGGGTGAACGCGGCGGTCGGAGCCCAGGAAATGCCGGCGCCGAACACGCTGCCGCCGTCGCCCCGGCTCGTGGGCAGGGAGAAGGCGCTGCGGGCCATCTCCGCCGCGGTGGACGAGGCCAGGAACGACAACAGGCTGCCCGTCGTGACCCTGCACGGCCAGGGTGGAGTGGGCAAGAGCGCACTGGCCATCCGGTACGCCCACGACGTCCAGGACGACTACCCCGACGGTGTGCTCTACGTCGACCTGCGCACCGCCCTCAAGGACACCGAGGCGGCCCTGGCCTTCCTGCTGCGCAACCTCGGCGCGACCCGTCCGCCGGCCGGCCTCGCCGAGCGCATCGCCGCGTATCTGACGCTGCTGGCCAGGCGGCGCGTCGTCATCGTCCTGGACCACGCGAAGGACGAGCGGCAGATCCGCCCGCTGCTGCCGAGTTCACCGCGGTGTCTGGTGATCGTGACCCGGCGCGAGGAGTTCACCGCGATCCGCGACGCGTCCGTGTCGTCGCTCGCCGTCGACGTCATGGACCGCGAGGACTCGCTCGAATTGCTGGCCGACGTGGCCGGCCACGAACTCATCGCGGCGGACCCGCAGTCGGCGTACAAGATCGTCGAGGGCTGCGGCGGACTGCCGCTCGCCCTCAGGATCATGGGACGGCTGGTGCGCGCCCGGAGCTACCGGCCCCTGTCCTGGCACGCGGCGCGCCTCCACGACGAACGGCAGCGGCTCAAGGTGCTCAAGAGCGGCAGCGACGACGTCGCCGCGTCGATCGAGCTGAGCTACGCCGAACTGGGCGAGCGAAGCGCCAGGGCCTTCTGCCTGCTGGGCCTGCTGGTGCACGGGCACGTGCAGTTCACCTTCCGCTCGTGGACGCTGGCCGCCCTGCTGGGCACGAGCGTGGAGGACGCCGAGTCCCTGCTCGACGAGCTCGTCGAGAAGCAACTGGTCGGCGTCGCCGTGGAACTGCCGTACGTACGCTACGAGTTGCATGACCTCGTCCGGGCGTTCGCCGAACAGCGACTGCTGGCCACCGTCGACCAGGAGAGCCGGGACGCGGCATGGGAACGGCTGGTGTGGGGCTACCTCCGCCTCGCCGCCGTCGCCCGTGCGGCCATCGACCACCACGGCGCCCTGACACCGCAGCCCGAGTACGGCGGCCTCGCCGTCCCCGACCACGTCCTCGCCGACGTCGTCCTGGCCGAACAGGTCGGCCGGGACGGCGTGCGCTGGTTCACCTGGGAGTATCCGGGCCTGTCCGCCGTGGTGAAGCAACAGCACGACGCTCGGCAGTGGGAGACGTGCTGGCGGATCGCGGGCGCCGCCGCCCGCGTCGCGGGCCTCTTCTCCAGCACGGAGAGCTGGTGGACCACGATCGAGTACGGCATCGCCGCCGCGACCCGGGCCGACAGCCACCTCGGTCTCGGACAGCTAGAACTGGGCGCCGCCGAACTGCACCGCGCGGCAGGCGAGATGGCCCCGACGGCCGACTGCCTCGACCGCTCGGTGGAGAGCTTCGAACAGGCCGGAGACAACTACGGCAAGGCCGCGGCCCTGCGCTCCCGGGCGGACACGCTGCGCGTCTTCGGCTGGTTCCCGCTGGCGGAACAGACCGCGAAGGAAGCCTTGGAGGCCGCCCGCGCCGCACAGGACGCCATCGGCGAAGCACGCGCCCAGCGCCATCTGGGCTTCGTCTACATCTCCATGCACCGGGGCGCCGAGGCGATCCGGTGTCTCAACGAGGCCCGCGTGAGCTTTCACCAGCAGGGCGACCGCCTCCTGGAGGGCCGGACCCTCATCGGCCTGGCCGCCGCGGCCCGCGTCGAGCGCCAGTTCGCGGATGCCATAGCCTACGCGGACCGTGCCGAGGTGCTCTTCCGGGACCTGCGCAGCCCGATCGACGAATCGGCGGCCCTGCACGAGCTGGGCCATGTGTATCTCGACGCCGGACAGCACGACGACGCCGAGCGATGTCTGCAGGAGGCGCTGCACTCCTACCGGGGTCTGGAACTGAAGCTGCAGGTCGGCCGGGTCCAGCGCCTCCTGTCCTGGCTGCGCGTGGCCGAGCGGCGCTACGCGGAGGCGGTGTCGGAGGCGAACAACGCCCTCGCGGTCTTCGAACAGGTCGACAGCGACTACTGGAAGGCCCAGGCCCAGTGGTGCCTCGGAGCCGCGGAGCTTGCCGACGGCCAGGCGGCCTCCGCGCGCGCACGATTGACGGACGTCGAAGCGGTGTTCCACCGGATGGAGGCCGACTGGGATCGCGCCTCCTGCCTGGCACAACTGGCTCGGGCGCAGCTCGCCGAGGGCAGTGCGGACGACGCCGGAAGAAGCCTGGTGACGGCGGTGACCGTCTTCGGCGACCTGGGAGCGCGCAGGGACGCCGCGGAGGCGCTGCGTTCCTTCTCCCGGGCGGCGCGGGGCCGTCGCGGGCGGCGGATCGTGCAGCAGGTGAGGGCCGAGGCCAGGTCGGTTCTCGAATGAGATTTCGCGCGCGGAACAGGTGGGTTCGATAGCGGAACGAATTGCGGCCGGATCGCGGAACCGACAGGCCAGCGGAGGGCCCGCCCTGGGCGGGTGAAGTCGCCTGCCCGGCCTTGGCGTTGCGTACCGCGAGCCCCACCGGGCTTGTGTACCCTCTGGGCATATCGCGTCGGCCGAGCGCCGAAAGACCCGGCCCGGCCGAGCCCGAGTCGGCGGCGCGAACACCATCTGGAGGGCCCAATGACTGGTGATTCACCCTTTCCCGGGGTGGACCTTCACCGTCCCTTTCGTTCCCCCGAGGGTCGGGGCGAGTGCGTGGGAATCGAGATCGAGTGCGGTCTGGTCGACCCGCGGACGGGGCTAAGTGTCCCGTATCAGGGGCCGATTGGTGCCCGGATGGTTCTCGAGACGCTGCTCGAGGACGGCGGCGGCGAGGAGATCACCGAAGGGGGTCATCTGGTCGGTGTCCGCAGGCCCGACGGTGGCGAGATCACGCTGGAAATGGGCTGTGCCGTCGAGTACTCCACGCGTGCCGGCGGACACGGTTCCGTGGTCGAGGCGATCGAGCACGCGGAGCGGGAGCTGCCCCGGGTGGCCCGGGCGGCCGCTCGCGTGGGCGTCGCCGTACTGCCGGGTGCGATGCTGCCGTTCACACCGATGAGTGAGGTTCCCTGGCTGCCCAAGCCACGGGTGCAGATCATGCGGGACTTCTTCCGCGGCCTCGGCGACGCGGGGTCGCTCGCGGACGGCGTCATGGGTCTCACCCTGTCCACGCAGACCTCCCTCGATCACACGTCCGAAGCGGACTTGCGCGAGAAGCTGAGAATGCAGGCGGCCGTCTCCCCGGTCCTCAGCGCCCTGTTCGTCAACTCCCCTGTGGAGAACGGCAGGCCCACGGGCGCGCTCTCCCGCCGTATGCAGTTCTGGCGGAAGATCGACCCCGCGCGCTGCGGTGTGCTGCCCTTCGCGCTGAACGACGGGCTGCTGGCCGACGAGGTCGTGGAATGGGCCCTCGACCTGCCGGTGATCTACCGGAAGACGGCCGAGGGGTACCGCCCGGGCGACAGCGGGCGGTCGTTCCGCCGGATTCTCGAGTCCGGATTCGCGGACGGCCGTATGCCCTCGGACGAGGACTGGTTGCTGCACCTGAGCCAGACATGGCCGCAGGTGCGCGTGCGCAAGACCCTTGAACTACGCGCCTGGGACGGTCTGACGTGGCCGGACTTCGGTGCCGCCCCGGCGCTGTGGACCGGACTGACGTACGACAAGGACGCACGTAACGCGGCATGGGAACTCCTCTCCGGGTTCACGCTGGCCGACATGGAGCGGGCCACCGACGATGTCGCCGTGTCCGGCCTGCGCGCGACCGTGGCCGACACCCCCGTGACGGAGCTGGCGGCGACCCTGCTGAAACTGGCCGAACAGGGCCTGGCGGCCAGGGTGCGCAGCGGACTCGAGAAGGAGAAGGTGCTGTCGTACCTGGGGCCCCTGTGGGAGATCCTCGACAGCGGCATCACGCCCGCCGAGCGGCTGCTGGCCCGCTGGGACGACGAACTGCGGCACCCTGACGCGTACGTACGTGCCTACCAGATCTGACCGAAGCCTCCTCCACGTCGCCGCCGCCCGCGCAGTCCCGGCGCGAGAACAGCAGTGCGCGCTGTTCCGGGAGGGCATCGAACGCATCCGCGTTCTCGCGGACACCGCCCCCGTCGACTGGCAGGCGACGACACCGTGCGCACCGTGGCGGGCCCGCGACCTCGTGGCCCATCTGCGGTGCACGGCCGAGGAGAGCTATGAGACACTCTCCCGCCTCCTGACCGGCGAGCCGCCCGCCGAGGTCCTGTCGGAGCGGGCCCTCGCCGCTCACAACGAGAGGGCGCTGGCGGCGCTCCCGACGACGGACGGCCGCGAGCACTTGGCGCGCTTCATCAAGGCTGCGGACGACTATCTGGCGCTGGCCGAAGGCGCGCCGGGACTGTGGGAGCAGCCTGCCTACACCTACCGCGGCGAGGCGTGGAGCGTGGGGCACGAGGTGGGTGTGCTGGCCGTGGAATGGCAGGTGCACGCGTGGGACCTGGCCGTGTCCTGGGGTACGACCCACCGCCCCACCTCGCCCTGGCAGTTGGCCCGTGCCTTCGGTGCGGGAATGGCCTACCTCAGCCTGGCCGCCGGCCCGGACCCGTGGGAGGCGGTGCTGACGGCGTCGGGACGGAGAGCGGGCTGAGGGCAGAGCGCAGAAGGAGGAGGCCGAGACCGCTTCCGTCAGGTGGAGGCCTGGGATGCCTCCCCGAGGACGGCATCCTTTCGCCGGACCGTCATCAGCATCGCCACCACGACCGCAACCAGCGGAATCGCACCGGAGATGATGACCTGACCTCGGCTGGAGACAAGGCTGTTGGGGGTGCCCAGCAGATAGCCCAGCCCGATGCAGCAACGGGAGAGGGCCTGGAAACAGGCCCAGGCACTGCCGTGCACCTCGGCCGGCACACGGGTGTGCACGGCGTTGCGCAGCCCGACGTTGCACACGCCGTTGCCGAAGCCCCCCAGCAGGGACAGCGGGAAGATCACCGCGGCCACGGGGACGATGCCGATGAACAGCAGCCCCAGGGAGATCCCCAGCACCCCGCCCAGGATGAGCGCGGCATGCCGGGACGACCACCGCGCGCGACCCGCGAGAAGCGCCCCCGGGACGGCGCCCAGCGCCCAGGTCGCCAGGAACAGCCCGAAGACGGTGTCGTTGCCGTGGGCGACACCGCGCAGGTAGTACACACCCGCGACCACCTCGATGCTGGTGGCCAGCATCGCCGCGGCCAGAGCGGGCAGCAACGGGCCGACGACCGGCGCGTGCCGCAGCGCCCGGTAGCCGTCCGAGAGCTTCGAGGCGGCCTTGCGGCCGATCGTCACGTCCACGGAGCGCGGAACGGCGAGCGCGGTGCACCAGGCCAGGACGAGGAACGACACGGCGTCCGCACCGAGCAGCACGGCCGTACCCCACAAGGAGTGCAGGAGCCCTGCCAGCGCCGGCCCCAGCAGCCCCGCCGCCGAAAGCCCGGCCGTGAGAAGGCTGTTGGCCCGGCCCGTGTGCTCCTCACCCGCGACAGCGGGCAGCATCTTGAAGCCGGCCGCCACCGAGGCCACCCCGGCCAGCCCCGACACGGCGATGAGCGCCACCCGCACATGGAAGCCGTCGACGACCGTGGCGGTGCCGAGGGACAACGCCTGCACAGCCAGGGCCCACAGACACACCGTCCGGGCGCTGAGCCGGTCCACGAGGGCCCCGATCACGGGCGCGGCGACGACCGTGGGCACGAGCTCGGCCAGGAACACCTCCGTCACGCCCCAGCGAAGCCCCTGGTGCGCGGCGTCCAGCACCAGACCGATGGAGGCGAGCGAGTCGCCGACGCGGGAGAAGAGGGTTCCCGCGATCAGGATGAGAGCGGAAGCCGGAACCCACGTGCTGCCGCGCCCCCGCGCGCCGACGCGGCGCAGCCTGACGAACGTCGTCTTCCGTGCCTTCGGCGTTTTCGGCGTCTTCCGCGCCTTTTGCGTGTCCAAGCGAGTCCCATCCCCCAGGCCGTCACGTAAAGCCAACTTGTAAAGCCGACTGGTAAAGCCGCTCGGAGCACACATTAAGCCTGCTCGCGGCAAGGGAGGGCGTCCCGCGGGAGTTGACGGCGTCCGGCCGGTGAATGTCCGGAAAGGGTCGGCCGGGTGAGCTGACGGTATGCCGGGAAATTCTCTGTGCGCGTGAATTGAACCGCGCCGATGGCCTTCAAACTGCCCGGAACACACGTCAGTTACTCTGCGGCACGAACGAACTGGCCACCCCGCTCCACGACACGGCCAGCGCCTCCCGCGCCCGCGTGCAGGCCACGAACAGCAGGCACCGTTCGCGCAGCAGATCCGCTGCGTGCTGCAGCGCGTCCACGGAAGCGGGCGTGACCTCACGCCCGAACGGCACAACACTCGCCGTCACCCCGAGGACCGCCACGCAGCGGAACCCCAGCCCCGGACTCGTGCGACGAGGAACAGCTCGACAGTTCGTGTTGCGATTTTCGCATCCTCTCGTATGGTGAAGCCATGGGTGAGACTGTGACCGACCGTGCACGCAAAGTCATGACGGCGGCCTCGGTCAGCCAAGCGGCGTTCGCCGAAGCCATCGGGCTGACGCCCGACAAGGTGTCGAAGTCCCTGAGCGGTGTCCGCAGATTCACGTCTCTGGATCTCGCCCGGATCGCGGAGTTCGGCAACACCACGGTCGATTGGCTGCTGACCGGGCGTGAACCGCTGCGCCCTGCCTTCGCGGCTCGCACCAGCGCGCCGACGGGCGGCGAGCATGGCCGGGGCAGGCTGAAGGACCTCGTCGAAAGATTCACCACGGCACACGAGGTGATCGACCTCCTCGGCCTGTCGCCTGAGCTGCCGGAACTGCCCTCTGTCCGCGCCGACCTCAAGCGGTACGTCGATCAGGGCGCCGCCCTCGCGGATGACGCACTCGCTGAACTCGCCGCCGCGGGCTCGCCGGCCATGGGCGGATTGGACACCGCCGATCTCCTCCAGGCCATGGAGCGTGCCTTCGGCGTAGACGTGGCGAAGATCGGGCTGCCGGATGGGATCGACGGCGCCGCCTGGCAGGTGGACGGATTCCGACTCATCATGATCGCCCGAACCGGCGTCCCGACGCGTCAGCGCTTCACTCTCGCCCACGAGCTCGGTCACATCCTGGCCAGGGACGCCCAGGATCTGCTGACAGAGACACATCTGGCCCCAGGGCACCAGAAGGACCTGACCGAGGTGCGTGCCAATGTGTTCGCGGCCAACCTCCTGATGCCGCGGAGCGAGATCATTGCGGCCGTGCAGGGAGGAGACCTCACGGATGAACAACTCACCTCACTGGTGGTGCGCTTCCAGGTCTCCCCCAGCGCTCTCGCGGCACGGATGGTCCAGTTGGGCGTCATCAACCCGGAGCCGGCGAACAGACTGCGCGGTCTCACGACGCAGGCCTGTCACTGGCTGACCGGGCAGAGTGACGTCTTCGAGGCCCGCGAGACGTGATCGCACGCCAAGCGACTGCCTTTCCGCCCAGCCCAGTTGTTGTACGAGGCGTACCTCGCCGGCGAGACCACTCTCCGCCCGTTGGCCGCGTACACCGGCCTGGACGTGGACAGGATGCGCGAGTTCCTCGAACCTGAACCGACTCCGAATGAGCACAGGCCTTCGGGTTCTGACGTGGACGAAGGGGACCTGGTCTTCCAGCCATGACGCGCCACTGCTGGTTCCCCGACAACACCGCGGTCGTCATCGAGTATCAGGGCGGCGACGATCAGCAGTCCGCGGCCCGATTCGTCGTCGCTGACTTCCGGCTCAGGGGATGACGCGCGTAGTTGCCCGCCGCGTGCGTTTCATGGCAGCGCAGTCCGGACCCACGCTGCTGCTTGCTCCGGGCAGGCCTGGGTGCCGATACCGAGGACATGGATCATTCCAAGGCGTGCCGGGCGATGCGGGTGTTGAGGGCCTCGAAGAACGTCGCCAGATGCAGCGGGCCGACCGTGCCGGACACGGCATCCGGGTCGGGCCCCACGGGCAGGAAGGCCAAGCGGCGCCGGACCGTGGTGTCCAAGTGACTGATGCTTCGGTCGGCGGTGTGAAAAATGCAATCGTCGAGCTCGTCGGGCGTCCGTTTTTTGGGACATGTGCTGGAGTATGGGGAGGTTTCCTTTCCGGGTGCATGGCAAATGGTCAGGGCTGCCTCATGTCTGTGTGATGCCTTCCCATGTCCGCAGTTGCCTGTACGCCGTGGCGATTGGAAAAGAGGTACTGGAAATTTCCGCAATGAAACTCTCTTGGTGCACCCGCACTGCATCGGTGTCCCTGGCGGCACTTGCGATCGCGGGTGCTCCTCCGGCCGCTCACGCCCAGCCCCAGGTCATGCCAGCGAGTGTGAACGCCCTCCATGCACCCGGGACTCCGGGGGTCCCGCAGGCCCCGGTCACGGTGTTCGCCGAGGGCTTCGAAAACGCAGGTGACACCCCGACCTTCCTGGAGAACTACGTTGGGGCTCCACCGCTGAACGAGACGTACACGGCCGACCCGCCGTGGCTTGACCACGGACAGTGCAACGGCATCATCCTGAACCAGGCCGGCGCCGATGAGCCTGACTGCCGGTGGGTGCCGTATCTGAAGGACATGGCCAATGCACTGGGGCGGGTCGGCGGGACGAATCCGCCGACCAATCACGCGGTGTCGGTGTACAGCGACACCGTAAACCCTGGCGTCGACCGGGTTGAGTTCCGGACCGAGCAGCCGATCCCGATCGCGAAGCCGAATCGCTACATCACCTTCGCGGTGGACGTAGCTGCGGATAATTGCGCACTTGCGAATCCGCTGCTGAAGTTCTATCTGACCGGCAGCGGTTCGGACATCCCGACCTTCACCACCCCCATTAATCCCTGTATCGACCCCAAGTCCAAGCCCTACCCCGGAGGGATGAGAGGGCTCATGGCCGGGTCGTTCGCCGGCAACAGAGCCGTACTGTTCAACGGCACCCAGTTGGGCATCAAGATGCTCAATGGGCAAGGAGACTCGTACGGCAATGACCACGCCTTCGACAACATCCGGATCCTGGACGCGACTCCACAACTGGACAAGGCGTTCACTCCTGCCACGATCGACCAGGGTGGCACCTCGACGCTCACCATGACGGTGACGAACACCAGTGAACTGGCGGCGAAGAACGACTTCGCCTTCACCGACAGCATGCCCGCCGGGGTGAGGGTGGCCTCAAGCGCGAAGGCATCGACGACATGCGGTGACGGAACCGTCTCCGCAGCGGCGGGGGGCTCGTCCATTGCTCTGAGCGGTGGCGACCTGGCCGCTGGGCAGAAGTCCTGCACTGTCACGGTGGATGTCACCGCTGACAAGGCGGGAACCTACGTCAACCGCCCTGAAGCGATTACCACGGTGGGCCTGAATCTCCCGGACCCCGCGACCCTGACCGTCAAGAAAAGGACGACAGCCGTGGGCGCCGCGACGGGCTCGGCCGGTCTGTTGTCCGGCAACGTCGTGCAGGCACCAGTGGACATGCCGATCAACGCTTGCGGCAACACCGTGAACGTCATCGGACTGCTCAACCCGGCGACGGGAAGTGCCTGCGTCAACGGCTAGCCGGGCCTCAGAAATGTCGCGTTGATCCGGTTTGATCGGGTGACGCCAGATCGGTCCAGGACGCGGAGCGAGCACGGCCCCTTGTGATCACGGAGTTCTCCACGCTTCGTGATCTGCAGGGTTGCCGTGCTCGTTTCTCCATCACGTCGGCGGCTGCTTGATGCGACCGGCCTCGTGTAGATGGTGAAGCGGCGCGAGCGCCGAGCCGCTCTCTGACGTGGAGACCCTTGCCGAAGTGCCTCAGCGCACCGCCAACTCCAGCGTCTCCTCAATCCCCTCGGTCCCCTCGGCCGCCTCAGCAGTCCGCTCAGCGGGAGCGACCGGAACAGTGGTCTGCGACGTTCGCCACAGCCACACCACATCCCGCCCGAACGACCACACCAGCGAGCCCAGTGCCAGCAGGACCACCGCCATGTTGGCCGGCTGCGGCACCAGTTCTGCTCCTGCCAGGAGGAGGCAGATGCCCTGTAGTGCGGCCACCGTCTTGCGGGCCGTGGACGGGGGCAGGGGAGCGTTCAGCCAGGGGGCGACGCGGGCCGCTGCCACGAAGGCGTAGCGCATGCCGCCGATCAGCAGGACCCAGGGGCCGAGTTGCATGGACACGTATACGCTCAGCACCAGGATCAGGAACGCGTCGACCTCCATGTCGAAGCGGGCGCCCAGGGCCGTGGACGTGCCGGTGCGGCGGGCCACCTTGCCGTCCACGCCGTCGAGGATCAGGGCCACGGCCGTCAGACCTATCAGCAAGGTCACCGGTGGCGAGCTCTCGAAGGAGTCCGCGACCAGGGCCGTCACTCCGCCGACCAGCGTGGCGCGGCCGAGGGTGACGCGGTTGGCCGGGCCGAAGGAGCGCAGCCGGGAGCGGTGGAGGGCCCGGGAGAGGACCGCCCAGGTTGCGAGCGCGAACGCCAGTCCCGTCAGCCAGCCGGCCGGGCCCATCCCGATCGCCGTGCCGAGCAGGGCCAGCAGCAGGATCTGGACGCCCGCTCCCACAGCGGGTTCCTGCTGGACCAGCCTCGCGTCGTAAGTGTTGTTCAGGGCCACCGCACACCCTCCGGCCGAGTGACAGAGTCGATCAACGCCGCGTACTCTGCGCGGCCTGTGCACATCTCGGTACGTGAACAACTTCCCGATCGTTCAGGAGGATGCCGATGAACCGGTCCGCGCGCGCGTTCTGGCTCCGCTCTCCGGGCCACGGTGAGCTGCGTGACATCACCGTTCCGGATCCCGGGGAGGGGGAGGTGCTGGTGCGTGCGCTCTTCTCCGGGGTGAGTCGGGGGACCGAGACGCTCGTCTTCCGGGGCGGGGTGCCCGAGAGCCAACACGCCGTCATGCGCGCGCCGTTCCAGGAGGGGGGCTTTCCCGGGCCGGTGAAGTACGGGTATTTGAGTGTCGGGGTCGTGGAGGAGGGGCCGGGTGCTCTTGTCGGGCGTACTGTCTTCTGTCTTTATCCGCATCAGAGTCTTTACGTCGTTCCGGAGACCGCGGTGACCCCCGTGCCTGATCGGGTACCCGCTGCGCGAGCCGTTCTCGCCGGCACCGTCGAGACCGCCGTGAACGCCCTCTGGGACGCGGCGCCCCTCGTCGGCGACCGCATCGCGGTGGTCGGCGGCGGTATGGTCGGCTGCTCGGTCGCCGCCCTGCTGGCTCGCTTCCCGGGCGTACGGCTCCAACTCGTCGACGCCGACCCGGCACGCGCCAAGACCGCCGAGGCGCTCGGCGTCGACTTCGCCGCGCCCGAGGACGCGCTCGGCGACTGCGACCTGGTCGTCCACGCCAGCGCCACCGAACAGGGCCTCGCCCGCTCCCTCGAACTCCTCACCGCCGAGGGCACGGTGCTCGAACTGAGCTGGTACGGCGACCGGCGCGTCGCCCTCCCGCTCGGCGAGGCCTTCCACTCCCGCCGCCTCACCGTTCGCAGCAGCCAGGTCGGCACCGTCTCCCCGGCCCGTCGCGGGAGCCGCAGTTATGCCGACCGGCTGGCCCTCGCCCTCGATCTGCTCGCCGACCCGGCACTGGACGCGCTCATCACCGGCGAGAGCGCCTTCGAGGAACTGCCGGAGGTGATGCCCAAGCTCGCCTCGGGGGAGACCCCTGCCCTCTGCCACCGCATCACCTATCCACCCGCAACGGCCTGACCTCAGAAAAGAGTGAGAAACCGCTGAACGCGGGGAAGCGAAGAGCCGTACTACACGGCATCCCCCGGCAGGCATCCGCGGGGGACAAGACGCGCCGCACCTGGAGGGTCGTCCGTTGTTCAGCATCACCGTTCGCGATCACATCATGATCGCTCACAGCTTCCGCGGCGACGTGTTCGGGCCCGCACAGCGGCTGCACGGCGCCACGTTCCTCGTGGACGCCACGTTCCGTCGCGAGCAGCTGGACGAGGACAACATCGTCGTCGACATCGGGCTGGCCACACAGGAACTCGGCGCCGTCGTCGGCGCATTGAACTACCGCAACCTCGACGACGAGCCCGACTTCGCCGGCATCAACACCTCGACGGAGTTCCTGGCCAAGGTCATCGCGGACCGGCTCGCCGAGCGGATCGAGAAGGGGGCCCTGGGGGAGGGCGCCAAGGGACTCGCGGGTCTCACGGTCACCCTGCACGAGTCCCATGTCGCCTGGGCGAGTTACGAGCGCGACCTGTGACCGACACGACCATCGACCGGGCCGACCCGGCCGACGGCGCCGGTCGGCCACTTGCGGCCGACCGGGCCTCGTCCCTGACCCGCGTGCCCGCTCAGCGCGTGGCCCTCGACAACCTCGGGATCGTCCCCATGTCCCTGCGTACCGTGCACTTCGTCATGCCAGGCGGCGTCGACGACCCGGCCGCACCCAGCGGCGGCAACGCCTACGACCGCCGCGTCTGCCTGGACCTGCCCGGCTTCGGCTGGCAGCCCACCCGGTACGCCGTGGCCGGAACGTGGCCGCGGCCCGGCACGCCCGCCCGTGACGAACTCGCCCGTACGCTACGGGGGTTGCCGGACGGTTCCGTGGTCCTCCTCGACGGGCTGGTCGCCTGCGGGGTTCCGGAGATCGTGGCGCCCGAGGCGGAGCGCCTGCGGCTCGCCGTACTCGTCCATCTCCCGCTCGGGGACGAGACGGGCCTGGAACCGTCCGTCGCCGCGGATCTGGACGCCAGGGAGCGCACCGTGCTGCGCGCGGTGTCCGCGGTCGTCGCCACCAGCGACTGGGCGGCCCGCCGCCTCGTCTCCCACCACGGGCTCGCCCCCGGCCGGGTCCATGTCGCCGTACCCGGCGCCGACATCGCGCCCTTCGCCCCGGGCACCGACGGCGTCTCGCATCTGCTGTGCGTGGCCACGGTGACACCGCGCAAGGGACAGCACCGGCTGGTGGAGGCCCTCGCGGCGGTACGGGACCTGCCGTGGAGCTGCTCGTGCGTCGGCGGGCTCGGGCAGGACCCCGAGTACGTCGCCCACATCCGCTCCCTGATCGAGAAGTACGGCCTGACGGACCGCCTGCACCTCACGGGCCCGCGCTCCGGAGCCGCACTCGACGCCAGCTACGCCGCCGCCGACCTGATGGTGCTCACCTCCTACGTCGAGACGTACGGCATGGCGGTCACCGAGGCCCTCGCCCGCGGCATCCCCGTACTCGCGACGGACGTCGGCGGACTGCCCGAGGCGCTCGGCCGCGCCCCCGACGGCGGGGTTCCCGGCATCCTCGTCCCGCCGGAGGAGCCCGCCGCCCTCGCCGCCGAACTGCGCGGCTGGTTCGGTGAGGTGGACGTACGCCGCCGCCTCAAGGCAGCCGCCCGCGGCCGGCGCTCCGCGCTCGACGGCTGGGCGACGACGGCCCGCAGCCTGGCCGGAGTCCTGCAACGGCTCCCCGACGAACCCCGGAGGACGGCATGAAGGAGAGCGTGCCGGCCGACGACACGCGCGTGGGACTGATGCCGATGACGGGACCGAAGAAAGGTGTGCCGCACATGACGGAGGAGGAGCCCGTACGGCTTCCGGAAGCCGGGGCCGACGAGCCGCCGCGGTACGCGCCCGAGTGGCTGGAGTTGCGGGAGCGGGCCGACGCGTCCGCCCGGTCGCTGGATCTGCTCGAAGTACTGCGCGGTCGTCTCGCCGATCCGCCGAGGCTGCCGACGGAGACGCTCGTCGTGCACGACCTCGGCTGCGGCACCGGCTCCATGGGCCGCTGGCTCGCGCCCCGCCTCGACGGCGCCCAGCACTGGGTCCTGCACGACCGCGACCCCTACCTCCTCCACTTCGCCGCCGTGGCCTCCCCGCGCGCGGCGGCGGACGGCAGCCCGGTCACGGTGGAGACGCGGCGCGGTGACGTGGCCCGGCTGACCCCGGACGCACTGGACGGCGCCTCGCTGGTGACGGCGTCCGCGCTGCTCGACGTTCTCACCCGAGAGGAGATCGAGACGCTCGCCGAAGCCTGCGTCAGGGCGGGATGCCCGGCCCTGCTGACCCTCTCCGTGGCCGGACGCGTCGAACTGACCCCGACCGATTCGCTGGACACCGAGATCGCCGAGGCGTTCAACGACCACCAGCGCCGCAACGGCCTCCTCGGGCCCGACGCGGTCACGGTGGCAGGCGAGGCCTTCGAGCGCCGCGGGGCGACGGTGGAACTCCGCCCGAGCGCATGGCACTTGGGCCTGAAGGAATACAAGGCGTCAGAGGAGACGAAGGAGACGCGGGAGGCGAAGGAATCGTCGCTCACGGCGCAGTGGCTGCGCGGCTGGGTCGGCGCCGCCGTCGAGCAGCGCCCCGAACTGCGCGAGCGCGCCGACCGCTATCTCCAGAACCGGCTGTCCGCGTGCGCGGCGGGCGAGTTGGGCGTCGTCGTCCACCACATGGACCTGCTGGCGCTGGTACGGCCGACGGACGGTGATGCGTCATGAGCGCCCAGACGATAGAGGCCCCGGGTCAGCCCCGCCAGCCCCGTACGACGATGGCGCGACCCGCACATCGCACCGACACCCGTACCGTCCGCGCCGTCCGCACCCACTTCGGCACCGTCGCCGGAGTCGCCATTCTCGCCGTCCTGCTGTGGCGCCTCGGCACCGGCGTCTTCCTGGACGGGCTCAAGCGGATCGACGCCGTAACGCTGCTGTCGGCCGTGGGCATCGGGGTCGTCACCACCGTGTTCAGCGCGTGGCGTTGGCAGTTGGTGGCCCGCGGGCTGCGCATCCGGCTGCCGCTCGGGCCTGCCGTGGCCGACTACTACCGGGCACTCTTCCTGAACGCGGCGCTGCCCGGGGGAGTACTCGGCGACGTGCACCGGGCGGTCCGCCACGGGCAGAGCGCCGGTGACGTGGGTCGGGGCGTTCGAGCGGTCGTGCTGGAACGGGTTGCCGGTCAGGTGGCGTTGGCTGTCGTGGGGACGGCCGTGCTGTTGACCCTGCCGTCCCCCGTGCTGGCCGACGTCCGTGAACTCGCCCCGCCGGCAGCCCTCGCCGCAGCGGGCGCGCTCGCCGTCGTCCTCGCCGTACGGATGAACCGCGCACCGTCCCGCCGCAGCGGCGCCCTGCGCAGGACCCTCGACGAGGCGCGCCAGGGACTGCTGTCCCGCGACAACTGGCCCGGCGTGGCGCTGTCTTCGGTCGTCGTCCTGGCGGGGCACCTCGCGATGTTCGTCGTGGCGGCCAGGGTTGCCGCCCCCGCGGCTCCCCTTGTGCCCCTGCTGCCGATCGCCGTCCTGGCCCTCGTCGCGATGGGCCTGCCGCTGAACATCGGTGGCTTCGGGCCCCGAGAGGGCGTCACCGCCTGGGCATTCGGCGCCGCCGGCCTCGGTGCGAGCGGCGGACTGGCCGTCGCCGTGGTCTACGGGGTCCTCAGCTTCGCCGCGAGCCTGCCGGGTGCCGTCGTACTCCTGCTCCGCTGGTACGGCGGACTACGCGCGGGCACTCGCGCAGACACCCCCGCAGTACCGCACCCGGCTCCGGAATCCCGCGAATCTCCTGAATATTCCGAATCTTTCGCATCCCTCGAATCCCGCGTCCACCCCCACGAGCGGCCCTACCCGCGCTCGCTCGGCGAACCCTCTGCCCTTCGCGGCGAGTTCGCGGATTCCCTCTCCGGACCCTCCCCAGAAGTGAGCAGAGTGAAATACGCTGCGAAGGAATCGACGAGGCTCGCCAGCAGTTGTTTCCCCTTTTCCGCCGATCCCAGGGAAGGACGGCCGATGACGCCCGATTCGGTGTAGGCGGACATTCCCGCGGTGAGTAGATGACGACGGTCGTCCGCGATGAAGTCGGCGGACTCGTAACCAGGGCGGACGAATTCGGGGTGAGCGTGCAGCAGAATGGACGTCTCGATCTCCCCGGCGTGCATGTCGCTGAGCAGCGAGGTCGCGACCTGCGCTTGCTCCCGCGCCGCCTCCCAGTCCTCCGGGGCCGGGAACAGCGCCATCCGCTCCCCGCGCGCGGAGGACTCCTGAACCACGTTGCCCAGAACGTAGTTGCCGCCGTGGCCGTTGACCACGACCAGTGTGTCGACGCCGGACCGGCGCAGCGACGCGGCGATGTCGCGTACTACCGCATGAAGGGTGACGGAGGAGATGCTGACGGTCCCGGGCCAGTCCCCGTGCTCGTGCGAGCAGGAGACCGTCACCGGAGGAAGGAGGTGCACCGGGTACGCGGCGGCGATCTCCCGGGCGACGGCGCAGGCGACGAGCGTGTCGGTCGCCAACGGCAGGTAGGGGCCGTGCTGTTCGAAGCTGCCTACGGGAAGGACGGCGACCTGTGTCGAGAGGCCCGCTCCGCGCGTCCGGACGTCCTCCGTGGTGTCCGCCGGCAACAGACCGTGCGCAGGACCGTCCGCACGATCCTCACCCGAAACCGTCCCGCGCTCGCCCGAACCGCTCATCTTTTCACGGCCTTTCGTCTCTGCTTAGGAATCAGATCATGACAGAAAACCTTGGCGTAGTCGGCAAGAATTCCCCGCGGCGTTCGGGCGTGGAGCGGGTCGTGAATGCCCCGTTGCCCACCGTCTACGGGAAATTCCAGGCGATCGGCTACCAGGACCACGACCGCGGCGACGAGCAAGTGGCCCTGGTCTACGGTGACATCGCGGCCGACGGTGTGCTGACGCGGCTGCACTCGGAGTGCCTGACCGGCGACGCGTTCGGCTCCCAGCACTGCGAGTGCGGCGACCAGCTGGCCTCGTCGCTGCGCGCGGTCGTCGCCGAAGGCGGCGGCGTCGTCGTGTACTTGAGAGGGCACGAGGGCCGTGGCATCGGTCTGCTCGCCAAGCTGCGGGCGATGGCCCTGCAGGCGGAGGGCCTGGACACCGTGGAGGCGAACCTCGCCCTCGGGCTGCCGGTCGACGCCCGCGACTACGGAGCGGCCGCCGCCATCCTGCACGACCTCGGCGTGCGCTCCGTACGCCTGATGTCCAACAACCCGCGCAAGCGCGAGGCGTTGATGCGGCATGGCATCAAGGTCACCGAACAGGTTCCGCTGCTGATCGAGCCGAGCGAGAACAACATCACCTACCTGCGGACCAAACGCGAACGGCTCGATCACCATCTGCCTCATCTGGACGCGGTCGCGCACTGGTCCTGAGCCGTGCGGTGAAGGAGGCACGCGCGGGACGTCGTCCTCGGCGAGCGGGACGAACGCCGAGCCGGCCGCTCAGCCGACGACCGCCTCGTGCACCAGGCGCTTCAGTTCCGGGAGCACCTTCAGCGTCTTCGGGCGGACCTGGGTCATGAACTGGACGGTGAGGTCGTGGGCCGGGTCGACCCAGAAGGTCGTGCTGGCCACGCCGCTCCAGCCGTACGTGCCGAGCGCGGCCGGAGCGGCGGTGCGCTTCGGGTCGACGACCACCGAGACGCCGAGTCCGAAGCCGAGGCCCGCGCTGCCGCGGTCCTGGTGGGCGGGGGCGCCGAAGGACTGCCGGTCGGCGTCGCCGGGGAGGTGGTTGCGGGCCATCAGCGCCACCGTGTCGCTGCCGAGCAGCCGGGTGCCGTCCAACTCGCCGCCCCGGCGCAGCATTTCCATGAAGCGGTGGTAGTCGTACGCCGTGGCGACCATGCCGCCGCTGCCGGAGAGGAAGCGGGGGCGGCCGCGCAGGGGGAGCCCGGCGATCGGCTTGATGCCGCCGTCGTCCGTCTCGCCGTACAACTCCGAAAGCCGGTCGGCCTGTTCGGGCACGATGTGGAACCCGGCGTCCGTCATGCCCAGCGGGCGGAAGACGCGTTCGGCGAAGAACGCGTCCAGTGGCTGCCCGGAGACCACCTCGATGACGCGGCCCAGCACGTTAGAGGCGACGGAGTAGTTCCACTGAGTTCCCGGATCGAACTGCAGGGGCAGCCCCGCGTAGACGTCGATCGTCTCGGCGAGGTCGGCTCCGGGCGGTACCGACGACTGCAGACCGGCGGCGCGATAGAGGGCGTCGACGGGGTGGGAGTGGTAGAAGGCGAAGGTCAGGCCCGCGGTGTGGGTGAGCAGATGCCGGACGAGGACCGGTCTCGCGGCCGGACGTGTCTTCACCGCCTCGCCCGAACCGCTTTCGTAGACACGCGGGTTGGCGAAGGCCGGGAGGTAGCGGTCGACCGGGTCGTCCAGCGACAGGCGGCCCTCCTCCATCAGGATCAGGGCGGCGACGGCGGTGACGGGCTTGGTCATGGAGTAGATCCGCCACAGCGTGTCCGCCTCCACCGGTAGACCGGCCGCGACGTCGCGGTGACCGTGCGTGGTGAGGTGGGCGACGCGGCCGCCGCGGGCCACCGCCACCAGGTAGCCGGGCAGCCGCCCCGCGTCGACGTGGCCGGCGAAGTGCCGGTCGAGGCGGGCCAGCGCCTCCGGGTCGAGCCCGACCTCGCCGGGGTCGACTTCCTGCCGCAGCTGTGCCATCGCTCTCCTCCGGTCGCGTCGTCCGCGGTGCGGTGCGGTTCGGCATACCCACGGGCGCGGCGGGGAATGTGTGACCCGCCTCACCACGTTGACCAGGCATGACTCAGGACGCGAAGGATGCGAAGAACGCACGGGCCACGCAGGACGCGCTGCTGAAGCTGCTCTCCGACGGCCACGGCGGGGTACTGGTCACCCTCAAGCGCGACGGCCGCCCTCAGATGTCGAACGTCAGCCACGCGTACGACCCCGACGAGCGGATCATCCGCGTCTCGGTCACGGACGACCGTGCCAAGACCCGCAACGTGCGCCGCGATCCCCGGGCGTCGTACTACGTCACCAGCCCCGACCGGTGGGCGTACACGGTGGCCGAGGGGACGGCGGACCTCGCGCCCGTCGCCCATGATCCGTACGACGACACGGTCGAGGAGCTCGTCCGCCTCTACCGCGACATCCTGGGCGAGCACCCCGACTGGGACGAGTACCGGGCGGCGATGGTCCGCGACCGCCGCCTGGTACTGCGTCTGCACGTCGACCGGGTGTACGGCATCCCGCAGGGCGAATCGGAGTAGCAGCGCGCTACGCCCTGGTGTTCCACTCCGCGATCACCGGGCGCCCGTGCTCCGTCGACAGGCGGCTGAGCGTGCCCGTCTCCAGCCGGAACAGGCGTCCCTCCCGGGCCGACAGGCCCAGCCTGCGGGCCGTCAGGACCCGCAGGGAGTGGGCGTGGGCCACGAGCACCACGTCGCCGTCGGGCAGGGCCTCGGCCACCCGGGACAGCACCCGGTCGGCGCGCTCTCCCACCTCGTCCGGTGACTCGCCGGGATGGGCGTCCGGGCCGGGCGGGACTCCGTCCGTCCACAGGTACCACTCGGGGCGCGTGCGGTGGATCTCGCGGGTGGTGATGCCCTCGTAGGCGCCGTAGTCCCATTCGCGCAGATCGGCGTCGGGTACGGCCCCGGCCAGTCCCGCGAGTTCGGCCGTGCGTACGGCGCGGGAGAGCGGGCTGGTGAAGATACGGGCGAAGGTCCGGCCGGCCAGGAGGGGAGCGAGGGACTTGGCCTGTTCCTCGCCGTCCCGGGTGAGGGGCAGATCGGTCCAGCTGGTGTGCTGCCCCGATCTGCTCCACTCCGTCTCACCGTGGCGGACCAGAATGAGGTCCCCCACGCCTACTCCTTGGTCTCGACGGCGTGGCCGCCGAACTGGTTGCGCAGGGCCGCGATCATCTTCATCTGAGGGGAGTCGTCCTGGCGCGAGGCGAACCGCGCGAAGAGCGACGCGGTGATCGTCGGGAGCGGCACCGCGTGGTCGATCGCGGCCTCGACGGTCCAGCGGCCCTCGCCGGAGTCCTCCGCGTAACCCTTCAGCTTGTCCAGGTGCTCGTCGTCGTCCAGGGCGTTGACCGCCAGGTCGAGCAGCCAGGAGCGGATGACGGTGCCCTCCTGCCAGGAGCGGAAGACCTCGCGGACGTTCTCCACCGAGTCGGCCTTCTCGAGGAGCTCCCAGCCCTCGGCGTAGGCCTGCATCATCGCGTACTCGATGCCGTTGTGGACCATCTTGGAGAAGTGCCCGGCGCCGACGCGGCCCGCGTGGACGAAGCCGTAGGGGCCCTCCGGCTTGAGGGCGTCGAAGATCGGCTGGAGCCGGTCGACGTTTTCCTTGTCGCCGCCGACCATGAGCGCGTAGCCGTTCTCCAGGCCCCAGACGCCGCCGGAGACGCCCGCGTCGACGAAGCCGATGCCCTTGATGCCGAGCTCGACGGCGTGCTTCTCGTCGTCGGTCCAGCGGGAGTTGCCGCCGTCGACCACCACGTCGCCGGGCGACAGCAGGGCCGCCAGCTCGTCGATGACGGACTGGGTGGCGGCGCCGGCCGGGACCATCACCCAGACGGTGCGCGGTCCTTCGAGCTTGTCGACCAGTTCGGCCAGGGTCTTCACATCGGAGACGTCGGGGTTGCGGTCGTAGCCGATGACGTCGTGGCCCGCGCGGCGCAGTCGCTCGCGCATGTTGCCGCCCATCTTGCCGAGGCCGATGAGTCCGAGCTGCATGTCAGTTCACTTCGCTTTCTGAGCGATCTTGGGCGTGCTAGGCGTTCTTGAGCGCGCGGTACGCGGCGACGAGGGCGGTGGTGGACGGGTCGAGGCCGGGGACGTGCGCGCCCTCGGTCAGAGCCGGCTCGACCCGCTTGGCGAGGACCTTGCCCAGCTCGACGCCCCACTGGTCGAAGGAGTCGATGTCCCACACCGCGCCCTGGACGAACACCTTGTGCTCGTACAGCGCGATCAGCTGACCCAGCACCGACGGGGTCGGTTCCGGGGCCAGGATCGTGGTCGTGGGGTGGTTGCCCTTGAAGGTGCGGTGCGGCACCTGCTCCTCGGCCACGCCCTCGGCGCGCACCTCGTCCGCCGTCTTGCCGAAGGCGAGCGCCTGCGTCTGGGCGAAGAAGTTCGCCATCAACAGGTCGTGCTGGGCCTTGAGTTCACTGCTCAGCTCGTCGACCGGGCGGGCGAAGCCGAGGAAGTCGGCGGGCAGCAGCTTCGTGCCCTGGTGGATCAACTGGTAGTAGGCGTGCTGCCCGTTCGTGCCCGGGGTGCCCCAGACGACC
Source organism: Streptomyces sp. NPDC046805 (assembly GCF_040645355.1). Classification (NCBI taxonomy): domain Bacteria; kingdom Bacillati; phylum Actinomycetota; class Actinomycetes; order Kitasatosporales; family Streptomycetaceae; genus Streptomyces; species Streptomyces sp. NPDC046805. The sequence continues at coordinate 24,694 of NZ_JBEYYC010000021.1, forward strand.
GGGCCGGTCTGCCACTCCACCGGACGGCCCTGGCGGTCCACCGACTTGCCGTTGGACTCCATGTCGAGCTGCTGCAGGTAGGCGGTGAACTTGGACAGGTAGTGGCTGTACGGCAGCACGGCGTGCGCCTGCGCGTCGAAGAAGTCGCCGTACCAGATCCCCAACAGGCCGAGCAGCAGCGGGGCGTTGGCCTCGGCGGGCGCGGTGCGGAAGTGCTCGTCGACGAGGTGGAAGCCGTCGAGCATCTCCTTGAACCGCTCCGGGCCGATCGCGATCATCAGCGACAGGCCGATCGCCGAGTCGTACGAGTAGCGGCCGCCGACCCAGTCCCAGAACTCGAACATGTTGTCCGGGTCGATGCCGAAGTCGGTGACCTTCTCGGCGTTGGTCGACAGCGCCACGAAGTGCTTCGCCACCGCCTTGTCGTCGCTGTCGAGGCCTTCGAGCAGCCACGACCGCGCCGAAGTGGCGTTGGTGATCGTCTCGATGGTGGTGAAGGTCTTGGACGCGACGATGAACAGGGTCTCCGCCGGGTCCAGGTCCCGTACCGCCTCGTGCAGGTCGGAGCCGTCCACGTTGGACACGAACCGGAACGTCAAGTCCCGTGCCGTGTACGGGCGCAGCGCCTCGTACGCCATCGCCGGGCCGAGGTCCGAGCCGCCGATGCCGATGTTGACGACGTTCCTGATCCGCTTGCCGGTGTGGCCGGTCCACTCGCCGGAGCGGACGCGGTCGGCGAACGCGGTCATCTTGTCGAGCACGGCGTGCACGCTCGGGACGACGTTCTCGCCGTCGACCTCGATCACCGCGTCCCGCGGGGCGCGCAGCGCGGTGTGCAGCACGGCCCGCTTCTCGGTGACGTTGATCCTCTCGCCGCGGAACATGGCGTCCCGCAGCCCGAACACGTCGGTGGCGGTGGCGAGTTCCTGGAGCAGCGCCAGCGTCTCGTCGGTGATCAGGTGCTTGCTGTAGTCGATGAGCAGGTCCCCGACCCGGACCGTGTACCGCTCGGCTCGGGCCGGGTCCGCGGCGAACAGCTCACGCAGGGTGTCGTGCCACTCGGCGCGGTGGTCGGCGAGCGCCGTCCACTCGGGCCGGCGGTTGAGCCGGGGGGAAGCTGACGTGGTGTCAGGCATGACGGGAGATCTCCTCGGTGCCCTCGCCCCGCAGGGCGACGGCGTACATCTCGTCGGCGTCGAGGCGGCGCAGCTCCTCGGCGATGAGCTCGGAGGTGCTGCGGACCTTCAGGGCGAGCGTGCGCGACGGCTGGCCCGGCAGGGTCAGCGTGGCCAGGGGGCCCTCGGGCCGGTCGATGACGATCTCGCCGCCCGCGGTGCCCAGTCGGACGGCCGTGACGACCGGCCCGGCGGTGACGATCCGCTCGACCGGAACGCCGAGGCGGGCCTCCAGCCAGCGGGCGAGCAGCTCGGCGCTGGGGTTCTCGGACTCGCTCTCGACCGCGGCCGAGGTCACCTTCACCCGGGCCTGGTCCAGGGCCGCGGCCAGCATCGAGCGCCAGGGCGTGAGCCGGGTCCAGGCGAGGTCGGTGTCGCCGGGCGCGTACGAGCGGACCCGGGTCTCCAGGGCCTCCAGCGGGTGCTCGACGGCGTACATGTCGGTGATCCGGCGCTGGGCGAGCGAGCCCAGCGCGTCCTTGGCCGGGTTCTCCGGCGCGTCCACCGGCCACCACACGACCACCGGCGCGTCCGGCAGCAGCAGCGGCAGCACGACGGAGGCGGCGTGGTCGGACACCTCGCCGTACGTGCGCAGGATGACCGTCTCGCCCGTACCGGCGTCGGCGCCGACCCGGACCTCGGCGTCGAGCCGGGACGCCTGGCGGTCCCGGGGCGTACGGGCGTGCCGCTTGATGACCACGAGGGTGCGCGAGGGGTGCTCGTGCGAGGCCTCCTCGGCCGCCCTCATCGAGTCGTAGGCGTTCTCCTCATCCGTGACGATGACCATCGTCAGGACCATGCCCACCGCCGGGGTGCCGATGGCACGGCGACCCTCCACCAGCGCCTTGTTGATCTTGCTTGCCGTGGTGTCGGTCAGGTCGATCTTCATGGCCTGCGCCAGCTCCGTCCGTCTCGTGCGAGCATCTCGTCGGCTTCCTCGGGTCCCCAGCTGCCCGAGGGGTACTGCGCCGGCTTGCCGTGCTCCGCCCAGTACTCCTCGATCGGGTCGAGGATCTTCCAGGACTCTTCCACTTCCTGCACCCGCGGGAACAGGTTGGCGTCGCCGAGCAGCACGTCCAGGATGAGCCGCTCGTACGCCTCCGGGCTGGACTCCGTGAACGACTCGCCGTACGCGAAGTCCATGGACACGTCCCGGATCTCCATCGACGTGCCGGGCACCTTGGAGCCGAAGCGGACGGTCATGCCCTCGTCGGGCTGGACGCGGATGACGATCGCGTTCTGGCCGAGCTCCTCGGTGGCCGTGGAGTCGAACGGCGAGTGCGGGGCCCGCTTGAAGACCACCGCGATCTCGGTGACGCGGCGGCCAAGGCGCTTGCCGGTGCGCAGGTAGAAGGGGACGCCCGCCCAGCGGCGGTTGTCGACCTCCAGCTTGACGGCCGAGTAGGTGTCGGTCTTCGACTCGGGGTCGATGCCCTCCTCCTGGAGGTAGCCGACGACCTTCTCACCGCCCTGCCAGCCCTCCGCGTACTGGGCGCGCACCGTGTGCTCACCCAGGTTCTCGGGCAGCCGCACCGACTTGAGCACCTTGAGCTTCTCGGTGACCAGCGCGTCCGCGTCGAAGGCGATGGGCTCCTCCATCGCGGTCAGCGCCATCAGCTGGAGCAGATGGTTCTGGATGACGTCGCGCGCGGCGCCGATGCCGTCGTAGTAGCCGGCGCGGCCCCCGATACCGATGTCCTCGGCCATCGTGATCTGCACGTGGTCGACGTACGACCGGTTCCAGATCGGCTCGTACATCTGGTTGGCGAAGCGGAGCGCCAGCAGGTTCTGGACGGTCTCCTTGCCGAGGTAGTGGTCGATGCGGAACACCTGGTCCGGCTCGAACACCTCGTGCACGATCTCGTTCAGCTCGCGGGCGCTGGCCAGGTCGTGGCCGAACGGCTTCTCGATGACCGCCCGGCGCCAGGAACCCGCCGGCGGCTTGGCCAGGCCGTGCTTCTTCAGCTGCTGCACGACCTTCGGGAAGAACTTCGGCGGTACGGAGAGGTAGAACGCGAAGTTGGCGCCGGTGCCCCGGGAGGCGTCCAGCTCCTCGACCGCGTCACGCAGCTGCTTGAACGCCGTGTCGTCGTCGAAGTCGCCGGGGATGAAGCGCATGCCCTCGGCGAGCTGCTGCCAGACCTCCTCGCGGAACGGCGTACGCGAGTGCTCGCGCACCGCGTCCTTCACCTGCTGGGCGAAGTCCTGGTTCTCCCACTCGCGGCGGGCGAAGCCGACCAGGGAGAAGCCCGGCGGCAGCAGGCCGCGGTTGGCCAGGTCGTACACGGCGGGCATGAGCTTCTTGCGGGACAGGTCGCCGGTCACACCGAAGATGACCAGCCCGGACGGGCCGGCGATCTGCGGCAGACGGCGGTCGCGCGCGTCACGCAGGGGGTTCGCCCAGTCCTCGGCCGGGACGACGGGCACCCGCACCTCGGCCGGTGCCGTCTTCCGGTCGTCGACGGCGGCTTTCGCCTTCGGCGCGGGGGCCTTCGCCTCCGGCGCGGGCGCGCTCTCCAGCGCCACCTGCTCGGCGGCGCCCTTCGCCTTCTGGCGGGGGGCAGGGGTCACGATGCGTCAACTCCCTTGCTGTCCAGGGACTTCGAGACGGCGCCGAGCAGGTCCTGCCACGCCACCTGGAACTTGGCGACGGCCTCGTCCTCGAGCTTCTGCACGACCTCGTCGTAGGAGATGCCGAGCTTCTCGACGGCCGCGAGGTCGGCACGGGCCTGCGCGTAGCGGCCGGTCACCGTGTCGCCGGTGATCTCGCCGCGAGCGGCGGTGGCGTCGAGGGTGCCCTCGGGCATCGTGTTGACCGTGCCGGGGGCGACCAGCTCGTCGACGTACAGGGTGTCCTTGTACGCCGGGTCCTTCACGCCGGTCGAGGCCCACAGCGGACGCTGCTTGTTGGCGCCCGCGGTCTGCAGCGCCTGCCAGCGGTCCGAGGAGAAGACCTCCTCGTACGCCTCGTAGGCGAGCCGCGCGTTGGCCAGCGCCGCCCGGCCCTTCAGCGCGAGGGCCTCGTCCGTGCCGAGGACGGTCAGCCGCTTGTCGATCTCGCTGTCGACGCGGGAGACGAAGAAGGAGGCCACGGAGTGGATCGTCGACAGGTCCAGGCCCTTGGCGCGGGCCTTCTCCAGACCCGCGAGGTAGGCGTCCATGACCTCGCGGTAGCGCTCCAGCGAGAAGATCAGCGTGACGTTGACGCTGATGCCGAGGCCGATGACCTCGGTGATCGCCGGGAGACCCGCTTTGGTGGCCGGGATCTTGATCATGACGTTGGGGCGGTCGACCAGCCAGGCCAGCTGCTTGGCCTCGGCGATGGTGGCCGGGGTGTCGTGGGCGAGGCGCGGGTCGACCTCGATGGACACCCGGCCGTCACGGCCGGCGGTGGCGTCGTACACAGGCCGCAGGATGTCGGCCGCGTCCCGGACGTCGGCGGTCGTCATCATGCGCACGGCCTCGTCGACCGTGACGCCGCGCACGGCCAGGTCCGCGAGCTGCTCCTCGTACCCCTCGCCGGAACCGATGGCGGCCTGGAAGATCGACGGGTTGGTCGTGACGCCCACGACGTTCTTCGTCGCGATGAGCTCGGCCAGGTTGCCGGTGCTGATCCTCTTGCGCGACAGGTCGTCCAGCCAGATGGAGACGCCCGCGTCGGACAGGCGCTGGAGGGCTTCCGCGGTGGCGGGGGCTTCGGTGGTCACTGTGTTCATCCTCTTTCTGGCGATCGGATCAACCGCGCGCGGCGGCCAGGGAGCCCTTGGCGTGGGCGACGACGTTCTCGGCGGTGAAGCCGAACTCGGCGAACAGGGTCTTGGCGTCGGCGGAGGCACCGAAGTGTTCGAGGGAGACGATGCGTCCCGCGTCACCTACGTAGCGGTACCACGTCAGACCGATTCCGGCCTCGATCGCGACGCGGGCCCGCACGGACGGCGGAAGGACGCTGTCGCGGTACGCGCGCGGCTGCTCCTCGAACCACTCTACGGACGGCATCGACACGACCCGGGTCCCGATCCCCTCGGCCTCCAGCTGCTCACGCGCGGCGACGGCGAGCTGGACCTCCGAACCGGTGGCGATGAGAACGACGTCAGGGGTCTCGGTGGACGCGTCGACGAGGACGTAACCGCCCTTCGCCGCATCCTCGTTGAGCGGGTACGTCGGCACGCCCTGCCGGGTGAGCGCGAAGCCGTGCGGGGCGGGCTTGGCGGCGTGCCGGCGCAGGATCTCGGCCCAGGCGACCGCGGTCTCGTTGGCGTCGGCCGGGCGCACGATGTTCAGGCCCGGGATGGCGCGCAGCGCGGCCAGGTGCTCGACCGGCTGGTGGGTCGGGCCGTCCTCGCCGAGGCCGACCGAGTCGTGCGTCCAGACGTACGTCACCGGAAGCTGCATCAGCGCGGACATGCGGACGGCGTTGCGCATGTAGTCGGAGAAGACCAGGAAGGTTCCTCCGTAGACGCGGGTGTTGCCGTGCAGGGCGATGCCGTTCATCTCCGCGCCCATGGAGAACTCGCGGATACCGAAGTGGATCGTCCGGCCGTACGGGTCGGCCTCCGGCAGCGGGTTGCCCTTAGGCAGGAACGACGACGTCTTGTCGATCGTCGTGTTGTTGGAGCCGGCCAGGTCGGCGGAGCCGCCCCACAGCTCGGGCAGCACCGCGCCGAGAGCCTGCAGCACCTTGCCGGAGGCGGCGCGGGTGGCGACGGACTTGCCCTCCTCGAAGACCGGGACGGCGTCCTCCCAGCCCTCGGGGAGCTTGCCGGCGACCACGCGGTCGAAGAGCCGGGCGCGCTCGGGCTGGGCGGTGCGCCACTCGGCGATCTGCTTGTTCCAGGTCGCGCGGGCCTCGGCGCCCCGGTCCAGGGCACGGCGGGAGTGGGCGAGGACCTCGTTCTCGACCTGGAAGGCCTGCTCCGGGTCGAAGCCGAGGACGCGCTTGGTGGCCGCGATCTCGTCGCCGCCCAGCGCCGAGCCGTGCGAGGCCTCGGTGTTCTGCGCGTTCGGGGCGGGCCAGGCGATGATCGTGCGCATCGCGATGATCGAGGGGCGCTCGGTCTCGGCCTGCGCCGCCTTGAGCGCCGCGTACAGCGCGTGGACGTCGACGTCGCCGTTCTCGCCGGGCTCGATGCGCTGCGTGTGCCAGCCGTACGCCTCGTACCGCTTCAGCACGTCCTCGGAGAAGGCGGTGGCGGTGTCGCCCTCGATGGAGATGTGGTTGTCGTCGTAGAGGAAGACGAGGTTGCCGAGCTTCTGGTGGCCGGCCATGGACGACGCCTCGGCGGAGACGCCCTCCTCCAGGTCGCCGTCGGAGACGATCGCCCAGATGGTGTGGTCGAAGGGGGACGTGCCCGCGGGGGCCTCGGGGTCGAACAGGCCGCGCTCGTAGCGGGCGGCCATCGCCATGCCGACGGCGTTCGCGGCGCCCTGGCCGAGCGGGCCGGTGGTGGTCTCGACGCCCGCCGTGTGGCCGTACTCGGGGTGACCGGGCGTCTTCGAACCATGGGTCCGGAAGGCCTTCAGGTCGTCCAGCTCCAGCTCGTACCCGGCGAGGAACAGCTGCGTGTACAGGGTCAGCGAGGTGTGGCCGGGGGAGAGGACGAAGCGGTCACGGCCGGTCCACTCCGGGTCCGCCGGATCGTGGCGCATCGCCTTCTGAAAGATCGTGTACGCGGCAGGCGCGAGGCTCATCGCGGTGCCGGGGTGCCCGTTCCCGACCTGCTGCACGGCATCGGCCGCGAGGAGGCGGGCGGTGTCCACGGCACGCCGGTCGAGGTCGGTCCACTCGAAGCCGTCGGTTGTCTGCGGGCTCATCTTCAAGAAGTCCTCGATTGAAGCGGGGTAACTGGCTAAGCGCGTTCAAAAGTAAAAGTCTGACTTTTGAGTGGGAAGGTCGAGGTGTGTCAGCCTGTGGTGAAAGTGGGACACCGGCAGCGCGATGTTTCGCAGGCGAGCGCGGCCGGTCGCAGGCGAGCGCGGCAGAGTGCCGCATAGCGCAGTAGAGCGCGGCAAAGGCGGTACGAGAAGGACATGGCGGGCAGAACGAGACAACACGTGGGCGGGGGCGCAGCCGGCGGCGAAGGGATCAGGACCTTTCCGTTCCCGGTCGACCTGAGCGTCGGCGGCGTGGGCATGCAGATCGGTCCCATGGGGGCCGGTGCCGACCATGCCTGGCACGCGGACGTCCCGCTGCACCGCGTCCACCGCATCGACTTCCATGTGGTCATGCTCTTCAGTGACGGCCCCGTACGGCACATGATCGACTTCGCCGAGTACGAGGCGACGGCCGGCGACCTGCTCTGGATTCGCCCCGGTCAGGTCCACCGCTTCTCCAGGACCAGCGAGTACCGCGGAACCGTCCTGACCATGCAGCCCGGTTTCCTGCCGCGCGCCACCGTGGAGGCCACCGGCCTCTACCGCTACGACCAGCCGCCCCTGCTCCACCCCGACCCGGACCAGCTCGACGCCCTCCGCGCGTCCCTCGCCCAGCTGCAACGCGAGTACGAGGACACCGAGACCCTCCCCCTGAGCCTGCACACCGCGGTACTGCGCCACTCCCTGACGGCATCCCTCCTCCGCCTGGCCCACCTCGCGGCCAGCTCCGCGGAAGCGGCCCGCTACCAGGGCGACACGACCTTCACCCTCTTCCGGGACGCGGTGGAGAAGGGCTTCGCCACCAACCACAGCGTCAGCGCGTACGCCGAAGCCCTCGGCTACTCCCGGCGCACCCTGGTCCGCGCGGTCCGCGCCGCCACCGGCCAGACCCCCAAGGGCTTCATCGACAAACGCGTCGTCCTGGAGGCCAAGCGCCTGCTGGCCCACACGGACATGCCGATCGGCCGCGTCGGGGCGGCCATCGGCTACCGCGACGCGGCGAACTTCTCCAAGTTCTTCCAGCTGCACACCGGGCAGACGCCGGTGGCGTTCCGGGCGGAGCTGCGGTAGGAGGCGTTCGGCGGCCGGTTTCAGTGACCGAAGTCGAACCAGTTCACGTTCACGAAGTCGGCCGGCTGCCCGCTGGTGAAGGTCAGATAGACGTCGTGCGTCCCGGTCACGGAACCGATGTTGGCGGGAACCGTCCGCCACGACTGCCAGCCGCCGGTATTGGCCAGCGCGAAACTCCCGATGGGTGAGTTGGTGCGACTGTCGAGCCGCACCTCGACCAGCCCGCTCACACCGGAGGCGGCACCGCTGGCGACCCGGGCGTAGAACTGGGTGGCAGGAGTGGAGCCGAAGTCGACGCCCTTGTACTGAGCCCAGTCCCCATGGGCGAGCCACCCGATGTCCTGCCCGCCGCCGGTGTCCGAGGTCGCCTCGGTCGCCACGCCGGACTGGCTGTCGTACGACTCGGCCTGGATGGCGCTGTAGGCGTTGCGGTTGCCGGGCGGCGGGGGAGTGGTGCCGCCGCCCCCGCCGGACGACTGGAGAACCTGCACATAGTCCACGGCCATCGGATGGTTGGGCTCGGTCCCGCCGTCGGGGCCACCCCCGAACGCCCCCGGGAAGCCGCCGCCCATGGCCACGTTGAGGATGATGAAGAAACCGTGGTTGGTGGCGTTGGCCCAGGTGGCCGCGTCGACCTGATTGGCCCGTACGGTATGGAAGTTGACGCCGTCGAGGTAGAAGCGGATCTCCTCGGGGCTGGTGGAGCGGTCCCACTCCATGGCGTAGGTGTGGAAGGCGGCCTGACAAGTCGAGCCGCTGCACGGGGTGTTGCCGCCGATGCCACTCGTCTCGTTGCAGGGGCCGCCCGGGTTGGTGCCGCAGTGCATCGTGGCCCAGTCGGTGTTGAGCCCCTGGACGTTCTCCATGATGTCCAGTTCACCGACGCCGGGCCAGTTCCAGTAGTTCCCACGGAACGGCGCGCCGAGCATCCAGAACGCGGGCCAGTACCCCTTGGCGGCGGCGCCGGTGACGTTCGGCATCTGGATCCGCGCCTGGACGCGCAGCTTGCCACCGGCCGGTGGCTGGAAGTCGGTGCGGTTGGTCTCGATACGACCGGAGGTCCAGTTGCCCGCGCCGTCGCGACGCGGGGTGATGAGCAGGTTGCCGCCGCCGTCGAGCGAGACGTTACTGGTGCTCGACGTCATCGTCTCGACCTCACCGGTGCCCCAGTTGGCGGCGGCGCCAGGGTACGAAGTCCCGGTGTCGTACTGCCAGTTCGCGGTGTTGACACCGGACCCGGCGGCCCCGTCGAAGTCGTCCAGGAAGACCTGCGTCCAGCCGGAGGGGGGCGTGGGCGCGGAGGCGTTCGCGGGGAGGGTGGCGGCGGTGGCGGCAGCTGCGGCGAGGCCGAGGGTGGCGAGTACGGCGACGAGGACGCGACGGAGGGGGCGGGGCGTGAGCGTGGATGCGAATGGGGGTCTGGGTGTGCGCATGCCGGAGGTTTCGTTCATGGGGGACCTCTCGGGTACGGAGTGAGGTGCGGGGGGTGACCTTGCGGGTGTCCCTGAGAGCGCTCTCACGGTGCGGTTAATGTGCTCTCCGCGGCTGCGGCCGTCAAGAGTCAAAACGAGGAAAGTCCCATCAGCGCAGGGGAGTTCACCCGCTGAAGCCACCGCCAGGCCTTATCGCGCCGCGCGGCGGGCCCTCCGGGCGTACGGCAGATACCGCAACCGCTCCGGCAGCAGCGGCACCACCACCCGCACGACCCGCCCGAACCGCCGCAGCGCACGCTCCTGCCGCGCGGTCCACTCCAACCCGATCGCGTCGCGCGCGTCGGGCGGCATCAGGCCGATGGTCAGGAAGCGGCGCGCACGCAGCAGGGGCGGCACGAGCAGCGGCCAGACGGGACGCAGGAGCCGGGTGGCTCGGCCGGGCGGCAACGGCACGTTCACATCCGTAGCGAGCAACTCCCGTACGACGCCGGTCGCTTCCAGCTTGGTGCGCAGCACGCCGCGGTAGTACGGCCAGAACTCCTCCAGCGTCCGCGGCATGTCGCGGTCGGCGATCCCCAGCACCCGACCGACGCACAGCCACTCCTCGTACAGCTGTCGCTCCTCGGCCTCGGTGAACGGGCGGGTGCCCATCACGATCTGGGCGTACCGGTAGCTGGGGAAGCCGGTGGCGTGGACCCAGGCGTAGGTGGCGGGGTCGAGCGCGCGGTACGGGCGGTCGAGGGCGTCGGTGCCGTTGATGTGCCGGTGGAGCCGCCGCAGGCGGCAGCCCTCTTCGAGGGCGGCCTCACCGCCGTACACCCACAGCTGGACGGAAGCCACGGAGCGTAGCGCACGCCCCCAAGGGTCCGTGCGGAACACAGAGTGATCGTCCACGCCGGCGCCCACGGCAGGGTGGGCGACCTGCATGGTCAGCGACGCGGGAAGGGTCAGCACAGCCCTGATCTCCCCGGCGAGGTGCCACAGCATCCCGCCGGTGGGGGGCGGTGCGGGGCCGATGGCGCCGGGTGTGCCGTGTGCGGCGTGCGTGCTGCCTCTGTCCGTGCCGTACGTGCCGTGGCACGCCTGGACCGCCTCGTGCGCGGTGGCCACGGTTTCATTATCTCTCGCGGGTGATCAGGGCGCCTTGGCGGCCGCGCCGGACACAGCGGCACCCCCGCCGCGCGACCGACGCGACCACCACGACGTCCACGAGAACCCGCACGTCCGTTATGTGCTCAGGTATTCCTTGCGCTGTATGAAGACGGGGGCGGCCAGGACCGCGGGCACGACGGAGGCCAGTAGCACTACCGGCCAGGCGAACGCCCTACCAAGAGCGAGGTGGGAACACTGGCGCACAGGGCCGCCACCTCGACCGCGACGACATGCGCCGACCGGGAGGCCGGACCGGTGCTTGCCGCCTTCGCGAAGAGCAGCACGACCACGGTGATCGCCAGCTCGACGGCCGCGGTGGGAACGGCGACCTGGGACGCGGCCGCCCACCGCGCCCCGCTCTGCGTTTCCGCCCCGGACTGCGCCTCGAACACGCCGAGGAGCAGGTACGAGAGAACTGCCAGCGGTACGACTGCCGACACGACGACGCACCCGAGCGGAGTTCGGCTGGAGTATCAGCGGTAGTACTCGCGCCGCAGATCCGCCTCGAACCGCATATGGGGGCCCGCGTAGCCCGAGAACCGCTCCCAGAGCTCGGGGTGCCCCAGCAGTTGATCCGTGACGCGAATGCTGACGAGTTCGACAACCTGAGGGCGTCCCGATCCCAGCAGCGCCTCTATCAGGCGGGCCGAGCGGACGATGGTCTCCTCCGTCGAATTGCCCAGCGCGGGCCGGAACACCGGATGCACGAATCCGTAACTCAGCATGGAATACATGCCGGGATCGGAGCGCTCGCCGTTCGAGAACTCCGATTCTTCCTCTTCGAGTTCGGCCACAAAGGGGCGCGCCTCCGGAACAAGTGTCCAGATGCTGTGCCGCACGAATTCGCTGTCCGAAGTGTCATCTCTCATATCCGTGACTTGTCGTTGAAAGAGGTGGATGGGAGCCCCAAGGGGGGTCGGACGGGCTGAGATCCCCTGGATTCTGGGCACCGCTTAGTTACTCCAGCAGCACTTTGACGTTTTCCCTGTTCAGGGGCGGTTTGGGTGAGTGTAGTGGGCTGATTGCCGGCCCGTGTTCTCTTTCCCGGCCCGCCCCTCGATCGTGTGCAGCCGACGCTGATAGTGGCAGCGATATGGGCAGCCTCCCGGCGTGATCGACGAGCATGCAGTTGAGATCTGGAACGACGAGCTCGAGGAACTGTTCCTGCGTACCGGCCACCGCTTCAGGCGCGTCGAGCCTCGCCGCAGGATGCGTGACTACATCCGTGGACTGCTGGGCCCGGTCGGCCGAAAGAACGGCTGGCAACTGGCCGAATACGCTGGACACCGCACCCCCGACCGCCTCCAACGACTCCTCAACGGCGCTCGCTGGGACGCCGATGAACTCCGCGATGACCTGCAGCACTACGTAGCCGAACGGCTCGGCGAGCCCGACGGGGTGCTCATCCTCGACGACACCGGCTTCCTCAAGAAGGGCACCACCTCGGCCGGTGTGCAGCGCCAATACTCCGGCACCGCCGGCCGCACCGAGAGCTGCCAGATCGGCGTGTTCGCCGCCTACGCCACCACGCAAGGACGCGCCCTGGTGGACCGGGAGTTGTATCTGCCCAAGTCCTGGACCGACGACCGCGACCGCTGCCGCGCCGCCCACATCCCTGACGAGCGAACCTTCGCCACCAAGCCCGACCTGGCCAAGGCCATGGTGCTGCGGGCGATCGCCTCGCCGCTGCCAATCGCCTGGGTGACCGCAGACTCGGCCTACGGCCAGGAGTGGCGACTGCGCCGCATGCTGGAGGAAACAGGCCTGGGGTATGTCCTCGCGGTCCCCAAGTCCCAGCAGGTGCCGCACTTCGGACGCATCGACCACCTCTTCTCCCAGGCACCCAACGAAGCGTGGGAGAGACGTTCGTGCGGTGACGGCGCGAAGGGCCCGCGCATCTACCACTGGGCCGCCCTGCAGATCACGTCCATCGAGGACTTCGACGGCGAGATGCCCACCCACCAGCGGCGGGCACTGGCACGCCGCAGCATCAGCAAGCCCGAGGAGATCGCCTACTACCTCGGCTACGCGCCGCTCGGCACCACGGTCGAGCACCTGGTACGCGTCGCCGGGATGCGCTGGGCCATCGAAGAAGCCTTCCAGGCCGCGAAGAACGAGTGCGGCCTCGACGAGTACGAAGTCCGCCGTTACACGGGCTGGATGCGGCACATCACCCTGGCCATACTGGCGCACGCCTTCCTGGCCGTCATGGCCGCCGACGCCCTAGCAAAAGGGGCAGCAGAAACGGTTCCTGCCTCGCGCCCCTCACCGTGGCAGAAGTTCGGCGGCTCCTGGCAACTGGCCACTCATCCATCGCCGCTCACCAGCCCCTCATCAGCGCACGCGCACTGAGATGGTCACACTGGCGCAGACGACGCCAAGCCGTCGCCCGCCATTGCCACTATCAGCGTCGGCTGCACACGATCGAGGGGCGGGCCGGGAAAGAGAACACGGGCCGGCAATCAGCCCACTACACTCACCCAAACCGCCCCTGAACAGGGAAAACGTCAAAGTGCTGCTGGAGTATTAAGAGGTCATCTCATTTGGTGAGTCTGCGGTAGCAGATGAGGGTGCAGGCGAGGCTCGCAAAGGCGGGGAAGCGCTCCGGCTTTCGTTCGTAGCGACGATGGAGGCGACGGCATCCGGCAAGCCAGGCCATCGTGCGTTCGATGGTCCAGCGGTGCCGGCCGAGCCGCTGGGAGGTCTCGACTCCCTTGCGGGCTATGCGGTGTTGGATGCCTCGCTGGGATAACCGTCGCCGCAGGTGGGAGTAGTCGTATCCCTTGTCGGCGTGAAGTTTGCCGGGCTTGCGCCGGCGAGGGCCTCGCCGGGAGCGGACGGGAGGTATGCCCTTCACGAGTGGGATCAGGGCTTGGCTGTCGTGGACGTTGGCACCGGAGATTCCGACAGACAGGGGCAGACCGGTCCACTCGGTGATCAGGTGAACCTTCGAGCCGTACTTGCCCCGGTCGACAGGATTCGGACCTGTCAGGTCCCCCTTTTCAAGGCGCGCATGTTCACGGAGTCGATCGCGCAGCGGGACCAGTCCAGGTCGCCGCGGGAGCCGAGTTCGTCGAGGCCCAGGCGGTGCAGCTTGGCCCATACGCGGGCCTTCGACCACTCGGTGAACCGGCGGTGAGCCGTGGCCCCGGAGGGCCCGAACGGCGAGGCCGGCAACTGTTGCCACGTGCAGCCTGACGTCGCCACGAACACGATCGCTGCCAGCACCTCACGGTCGCCGTGTCGGCGTCGGCCACCGCCTTGAGGTCGCGATGGCGCCTCCGGCACGACCCGCTGGAACAGCTCCCACAACTCGTCCGGCACCAACCGCTCAACGATCTCCGCCACGACAGACAGCCTACTCAGCCAAATGAGATGACCTCTTAGCCACGCTGTCGGCGTGCGTCGTCGACCAGAGCAAGCCGTGACGGCCAGCCCGTGACGACGGCTTCGGAGACCCCTCCGCGGAACCGGGGTCAGCTCATACCGTCCGCTCAAGACGCCCAGACAGAGCACTCCCTCGTCGCCCTGAGGTGTGATACATCCGCCGGCCATGCGTCTTTGGGCATTTCAGTATCAGCGAGCGTAGAGGCTGCCGATCATGAGATCGAAGCTCGCTGTATACGCGAGAACCTTTGCAGCTGCCTCTGTACTGGGCTTACTGGCTGCGCAGAGTCCCACGCAAGCGACCGCCTCCACAATGGATCCGCCACCGATCGATGGCCCGCTCAGCGTAAACAGCTACCCGCCCGACAAAACTGTCTACAACGGCCAAAGCCCCCCGCGCAACACCGTGAGGGCCGCGGGCCTATTCCTTGCCGACGCAACCTCGTCGGCCAGCAGCACCGGCGGTGGTGAGCCCAGCATCGCCGTCAACCCTGCCAATCCCAATCAGGTCGCGATCACCAGATTCGGTGGCAGTAGCTGGAACAACAACGCGAGCGTGCTCTACTCGACGAACGGCGGGCAGAACTGGACAGACGAGGCAAGTATCCCGCCACCACCTGGTGTCCAAGGCACCGCAGGATGCCCGTGCGACCAGACCATCGACTACGGCCGCGACGGCAGGCTCTACGGAACGTTCCTGACCGCTGGTATCACAGCAACACATGTGGTGACGGGTTCGACCAACGACCCGACTCAGGCTTCCGCCTGGCATTGGAACGGCAACCCCGCCCAACTCACCAGCGGGAACCGTACCAATGTCGACCAGCCTTGGCTGGTGGTGAACCGTGCCCCGAGCAACCGGCGTCAGGACAACGTGTATGCCGCCTATGACGTAGGAAACAGCACTCCAACCCCGGAGGCCCGCGTCGCTGTCTCCTACGGTGCTGACCCGGTCAACATCACCGCCGACAACAAGGCGGGCGGCTACTCGAATCCAGTAGTGACCAACCCCGGCCTACGACTGGCGGCCGATCATCGCATCGGCACGGTCTACGCTCTGTACGAGCAGTCGGCAGGGAACATCCTGCTTCAGCCCAAGACCATCACGTACAAGCTCAACCGATCGACCGACGGCGGGGCCACCTGGTCACTCAACGACAGTGCCGACGGCCTCACTGTCGACACCGTCCCCAGTGACCAGGCCCCCGGGTACAAGTTCGCCGGAAACAACGCGCTGCTCGGCGGCATCGACCACGCCGCCGTCGACCCGACGAACGGCGACGTCTACGTCGTCTACGGTGAGGACGCGGGAGGCAACAACCGGATCAAGATCCGGCGCCTCACGCCGAATGGCTCAGGCGGCCTCAGCGTCGGGCCGGCATCCAACGTGTCGACCTCGACCAACGCCGCGCTTCCCTCAGTCGCGGTGCTATCCGACGGAACCGTCGGCGTTCTTTACGACACCTTCGACGGAACGACGACTGCCGGCTTCCCCATCGTCTCGGCGCATCTCGCACGTAGCACCGACCATGGTGCGACGTTCAGCGACACCGTGCTCCAGACCTTCCAGACGCCTCCGAACAACGGAGACCCGAGGCAGCGTGTGCTGGGTGACTATCAGCAACTCAAGGCGCTGGGCAACACGTTCCACGGCGTCTTCGCCGGCAACCTGAGCGGTGTCTCCATCACCAATCCGCCCATTCACGCGATCTACTTTAGAGCCGCCAACAAGAGCCCTACCGAGACGCGACTTTCCTCCTCGGCTAACCCCTCCACCTACGAGCGCCCGGTGACCTTCACCGACACTGTCTGTCCGGCCAGGTCGCGGGCCGGCACCACGACACCCACCGGAACGGTGACGTTCAGCGACGACAGCAGGGTGCTCGGGGCGGGGACGCTGTCACCTGGGAAAGGCACACACTGCAGCCAGACAAGGATCACCACATCGAAACTGAAACCAGGACAGCACAGCATCACCGCTTACTACTCCGGTGACGGTGATTACCTCGCCGGACCCCTGGAGCGCCTTACTCAGGTCGTGGAGTGCCCCAAGCACCACTCACGGGGTGCCGGTTCTGGTGGCTCCTGCCGGAAGAAGTAAGGTCGGTTCTTTCGAACGGATCCTGACCAGCATAGGTGCCCTCCGGAGCCCCTCGGGATGATCCCAGAGGGGCTCCGCACTGTGCACTCGGCAGGATTGAATCTGCAAACTTCTGATCCGTAGGCGGGTGCCGCTCGTGTCGAGGACGCGCAACAGCCATCGCCTGGACCTCAAAGGTGTCCCAGTCAGCTATGACGAGTTACGGGTTGAAACACATCGTTGAAGACACGCAGGGTGAGCTCGGTGGCTACCTCACTAACGGCGCCTTCATCGCGGCGTGCCTAATACTCCAGCATCACTTTGACGTTTTCCCTGTTCAGGGGCGGTTTGGGTGAGTGTAGTGGGCTGATTGCCGGCCCGTGTTCTCTTTCCCGGCCCGCCCCTCGATCGTGTGCAGCCGACGCTGATAGTGGCAATGGCGGGCGACGGCTTGGCGTCGTCTGCGCCAGTGTGACCATCTCAGTGCGCGTGCGCCGTGGCGTCCGACAGGGGCGCGAAGTGCGCCTCGACGGTGTAGGTGCCGGTGTCCTTGACGGTCGGCTGCCAGGTGTAGGACTCACCCGTCAGGCTGTTCTTGTTGTAGGTGTAGTCGTTGCCGATGTTGACACTGCCGATGGTGTCCACCCGCGGCCAGTCACCCACCGCAGCGGTACCCGCGTCACCGTCGTCCACCTGCATCGTGGTGCCGGACAACTCGCCCACCAGGCCACTGGTGTTGGACCAGGTCGCCGTCGCCTCGTCCCACGCCCCGGTCGCCCGGTAGGCGCCGATTGTCACGTCGTTGGCGTTGGTGGTGTGCGCCTGGTCGAAGTACATCTCCAGCCGCGCCGAGTCGACCTTCGTGCCCGACGGGATCTCACTCAGCGGGAACTTGATCAGCGAACGGGCGGTGCCCGTGTCCGTCTTGCCCGCCGACAGCTTCCACGTCGTGTTGAAGTTCGTCGACGCCTGATCCGACAGGACCATCGTGTCCTGCGAATCCGTCGGCGACGGCGCGATCGTGATCGTCGGGTCGATCACCACCGGGTACTGGCGGTCCTTCGACGCCAGCCATCCCGCATCCGGCGTCACCGTCAGCTTCCACGACTTACCGTCGCGGGTCAGCGTCTGGCGGACCTTCGTACTGTAGGTCTCACCGAAGACCGACCGGGACGCCTTCTTCGCGTCCGTCATGAACGGCGCCGGAATCACCATCACCGGCGTATGCGGCAGCTCGCCGTACAGGGCGATCGAGCCGTCCTTGCGCGCCTTCGGCGTCAGGCCGGCCGTGTCCAACGTGAACACGAACTTCAAGGGACTGGTGGGCCGTTTCGCCAGGGTGACGTTCTCCTTCACCCGCCCCCGGCCGACCCCGTACTCCAGATCCGCGCCATGCACCGCATCCCGGTACGTGACCGTCGAACCCTTCACCGCCGGCTTCAGCCTGCCGTCCGCACCCTGAAGACCGAGCGTGACCGACCGCCCGTCCGGTGACCGGAAACGCACCAGATGGCCGGCGTCCGAGCCGAACCAACTCCGGCCCTCGTTCGTCGTGTTGGCGAAGTCGAAACCCTTCGCATCCGACGCCCGCACAGCCGTGTCGATCGGCTTCCACGCCTTCGACCCGGCGTCCCGGTAGGAGGTCGGCACCGCCGACAACTCCGCCTGCACCCGGCCGTCCGACATCTGCCAGAACCGCGCCGTCGCCGAACCAGCCCTTGACGGTGTCGACAATCCCCTTGCCGCCACCGGAACCGCCATGGTCACCGGATGCGGGTATCGCATAAGCGGCCTGTGGCAACGCGGTACTCGCGACCGCGGACACCACAAGGCACGCAATAAGCCTGCCCAATCTGGGTTTCACTGCAACCCTTTCCTCGGCTCTGCCGTCATAAACATCGACCCAAAACCGCTCACCCGCCCCCACGAAAAGCAGGGCACACGGAACGGCGCCGCGGTTCTAATCACCCCGCTGTCGGCCCGTCAAGTGACCACACAGATCACGACAGTTCATTCATCACCCGAAAACGGCGCCCGGTTTGTCCCGGCAGTAGCGCACCCCGTCCGTCCTGTATAAGAACCCGGCTCCGGAAATCCCGGCGCACGCATGCGAATTCCGAGCGGCTGATTTCCAAGTGGCCGGTTCTGATCGGCTGATTCAAGGGGAATGTTCATGGGTGGCCGACAGGCATGCAGGCCTGATGAGGGTCTGGGTGAATTGGCCCGGTCTATCCGGCCGTTGGCAGCGGAGTCGTGTCGTGGGGTATAACCGCCGGGCTCGTGTGCGGGCCGGGTGTGTCGTACCGGTCTATCCCCACCGCCCACGGCGGCATTTCCACGCCTGTTCATCTCCTTGAGGAGCCTGTTATGGCGCTTGTGCCCGCCCGCCCGTTTTCACGTATAGCCGTCGGTGTCGCCGCAGCCGCAGGTGCGGTTGTGTTCGCGCTGCCGCATACCGCCTACGCCGTTGCCGCACCCGCGACCGCCGACTTCAACAAGGACGGCAAGGCCGATCTCGCCGTCGGTATCCCCCAGGCCGCCGACACCACCATCACCGGCGCCGGCGCCGTCTCCGTCGCGCCGGGCTCCGCCACCGGCTCCAACGGCGCGGCCAAGATCACGCTCACCCAGAACAGCGTGGCGGGCGGCGTCGCCCTGCCCGGCAGCTCCGAGACCGACGACAATTTCGGCGCCACGACCGCCTGGGGCGACATCAACGGGGACGGCTACGCCGATCTGGCCGTCGCCGCTCCCGGTGAGGACGACACCTCCGGGCACACCGACGCCGGCGGCATCACCCTGCTGTACGGATCGGCAACGGGCCTGACCGCGGACCCGAACATGTACTTCGCCCCCTCCTCCGCCCGTGTCGGCGGCGACCGCTGCGGCGAAGCCATGACCATCGGCGACTTCAACGCCGACGGCAAGGCCGACGTGCTGGCCTTCTGCCCCGGCAGCTACGCGATGTGGGTCCTCGACGGCGCCACCCGGACCGTCCAGGACACCGCACCCGATCCGCTTGCCGCGGGTGCTTCCGCCATGTCGCTGACCTCGGCCGCCAACTCCGACGCCGCCTCCGGGGACATCAACAAGGACGGCTACCCGGACGCCGTGGTGACCTTCACCCAGTGGGACGGGACGAGCCCCCTGTACGTCCTGCCCGGCTCCGCCACCGGACTGCACACCGACACGGCCACCGACTTGGAGGGCGACGGCGGTGTCGACGTCGCCGTCGGCGACATCAACAAGGACACCTACCCGGACGTCGTCGTCGGGCAGCCGGTCGCGGTCACCGGAGGCCGGGTCACCGCCTACTACGGGTCTGCAGCCAGCGTGTCCGACACCTCGAAGACGACCCTGGACCAGGAGTCAAGCGGTGTACCGGGTGCCGGCGAGGCCGGCGACGACATGGGCGCGTCCGTCGCCGTCGGCGACATGAACAAGGACGGCTACGCCGACGTCCTCACCGGGCTCCCCGGCGAGGACCTCACCTTCAACGCCGTCAACCAAGCCGACGCCGGAAGCACCATCGTCCTCAAGGGCTCCGCAACCGGCCTGACCGGAACCGGATCCGTCTCCATCAACTCCGCCACCATCGACGCCACCGGTGACTTCACGGGCGACCCCGAGACCGGGGACCGCCTCGGTACCGCCACCGTCCTGCTGGACGCCACCGGCGACGGCTACGCCGACATGGCCGCGGGCTCCAGCGGTGAGAACAACGGTGACGGCATCGTCATGATGGCCAACTCTGGCGCCACCGGTTTCACCGCCTCGTCCAGTCAGGGCCCCGGCGTCGGCACGTTCGGTGTTCCCGCCGGATCCCACATCGGCGACGTCCTGGCGCCCTGACCGCCCGCCCAGCCCCGTGACCACGACACCGCAGGGGCTCACCCCGCCCCAGCGATGCCGAGTCCTTCAACGTCCGGCCGTGCCGCGTCAGCCGGCGCGGTCGGGCAGCACCTGGACCGTGCCGCCCACCGCGCGCTCGCCCGCCGCGTCCGACGGGTGAGTGACGAGGGCACCCTTCACGGCCATGGCGGTGGAGCCGCCGCCGTCGAGGTTGAGGGCGTCCACGGCACCCAGCGAGCGCATGAAGTCGGCGGCCTCCTCAAGGGTGAAGCCCTCGCTGCCGTCGGTCTGGCGGCCGTCCACCGTGGCGAGGATCAGCCGGCCCTTGGCGTCGACACCGGCCATGGTGCGCGGCTGGCGGACGTTCGCCCAGGCGTAGCCGAAGGAAAGGTCCTTCGGGTCGAGGACGCCCTCCGTCGCCGCGTCGATGTTGTTACGGCCGTCGGTCACGAGGGTGGGGGCAGCACTCACGATGCTGTCGTCACGGTCGAGCTCCACCTCCTTGCCGTCCGTGTCGCGGATGACGTCCTCCACACCGATCCGATGCCCCGTGCGGGCGTGCGCGGTCAGCCAGTCGGCGGCCGAGCCGATGCCCTGGAGCACCGAGCCGTGGGCCGGGGCGGAGCCTCCGCGCGAACCCACCGACACCACGCGGCCGTTGGCGTCCAGGACGACCTGCGTGCCGGTCCCGGCGGGCAGCGGCGCGCGCCACTCACCCGTGAACTGCACCAGATCATCGGCCGCATGGCACGTGACGTCCTGCCAGGGCAGCTCGCTCGGGGTCACTCCCGGACGGCCGCAGTCCCGTACGAGCCCGGGCACCCGGTTGATGCCCTGGGCCTGGTACTTGTCCGCGCCCGCGTGCACCGTGACGGTCGTCGTCAGGTCCGCCACCCGTACGTTCCGGCCGCCGTCCCCGATGATCAGCGAGGCCCGCGAGCCGGCGGCCATGGACTCCAGCTCGCCGTGGTCCGCGCTGAGACCCGACTGTGTTCCCTGGACGCCGTCGGCGTCCGAGGTGACGAAGAAGCTCGCGTTGACGCCCACGAGGGAGCCCAGCTTCGCGGCGACCGACGAGGTGGTCTCACGCTGCGCGACGTTGCCGTCATGGGTGCCCTCGACGGTGCCGGTGAAGGTGTGCGGGTCGATGACCGCGACGTGCACGTTCTCCCGGTCGGCGGGCTGTTCGGTGTCGTAGCCGGTCCAGGTGACGGCGGGGTGGAAGCCCGCCGCGGTGATCTGCTGAGCGGCGCTCTGGGCGTCCGCCTGGGTGGCGTACGAGCCGACGCGTACCCGCTGACCCATGTCACCCTGCGGGGTGTCGGCGTAACCGGGCCAGCGCACCGTCTCCACCCGCGGATCGAAGCCGTGGTCGCGCAACCGCTGCGCGGTGTCGTCGGCCCAGGACCGCGGCCCGACCGCCGCCCAGGTCGGGGTGCCGCTGAGGCGAGCGGTGGTCGGGGCCTGGACGGTGACCGTCCAGACAGGCCGGGAGTCGGCGTTCTCGATCGTGGCGCTGCGCACCTGTACGCCCGGGGCGACTGCCTGAGTCGTCCATACGACGCCCTCCGTGTCCGCGCCGGGCTCCGCTCCCTGCGCCGTCCCCGTAAGCGTGCCCGAGGCGGCGACGACCGCACACACGGTCGCGGCACTCAGCAGCATGCGCGCTCGCGCGCCGGACCGGGTGTTCTTGTGATCCATGGCTCCCCCTCATTCCCACAGCCAGTAGGGCCGGTACGGCCCGTACGGACGGAACTCCCTCAACCAATCGGACTCACCCGACACCGTGATTCGTCCGGGCACAAGTCATCGGCACACAGTCGCGCCGCGCCGGTTCGTCATCCTTTAACTATCAGCGCTTACCTACGCATCCGTAACCTCACGGCCTACTCAGCTTCACTACGTCTGTCACCCCACGGAAGGGACGTTCTGAGGTGATGAAAGACAGGAAGAGGGACAGGTCGAGGAAGCGGCTGCCGAAGAGAGTCGCCCTGTTCGTCGTCGCGGTCCTGCTCGGAGGGCTGCTCGCCGTACCCGCGGCGGTGACCGCCATGGCCGGTACGCCGGAGGCGTGTTCGGCGGCGGACGCCGACATCTACCGGCCTCCGGACCGGGCGACCGCCACGCCGGGCGCCGTCGTCGCCTGCCGTCGTGTCGACGCGCTGCCCATGGTGGGCAACGGCACGCCGTTCGACGCGTGGAAGGTGCAGTACGGCTCCACCGACGGGCGGAGCCGGCCCGTCAGCGTCGTCGGCACCGTCGTCGTGCCGAAGGAGCCGTGGAAGGGGGCGGGCGAGCGGCCGCTGGTCGGCTTCGTGCCCGGCACCCTCGGCATCGGTCCGCAGTGCGCGTTCTCCAAACAGCTCGCGGGGCAGTACCAGGACGCCTACGAAGGGCCGAACATCTCGGCGCTGCTCAAGGCCGGTTACGCCGTCGCCGCGACCGACGGCGCCGGGTACATGGACGGCCAGGTCCACCCGTACGTCAACGGCGTCGAGGCCGGTCACGCAGCCCTCGACATGGCCCGCGCCGCCTTGCGGATGCCCGGCAGCGGGGTCGCCGCCGGCGCCCCGGTCGGGTTCTGGGGCTACTCGGAGGGCGGCTCCGGGAGCCTGTGGGCGGCCCAGGTCGCGCGGTCGTACGCCCCCGAACTGCACGTCGTCGGCGTGGCCTCCGGCGGCATCCCCGCCGACCTCAAGGAGGTGTCGCACGGTCTCGACGGCGGGTTCTTCGCCGGGTTCCTGATCGACGCCGTCATCGGGCTGTCCGTCACGCATCCCGACATGCCGTTCCAGGACCTCCTCGACGACGGCGGCCACAAGGCCGTCAAGGACGCCGAGTCGCTGTGCGCGATCGGCACCGTCACGCGGTTCGCGGGCGCCCGGATCGAGCAGTACACCAAGGATCATCTGACGCTCGACCAGATGTACGCCCTGCACGGGCCCGATGGCACCACCTGGAGCGACGTGGCCGCCGGCAACAAGCTCGGCGTCGGCCTCGGCACCCCCGGCTCGGGAGCCCGCTACGAGGTCGGCTTCCCGGTGCTGCAGTACCGCGGCGTGCTCGACGAGGTGATCCCCGCGAAGACCGCCGACGGCGTGCGCCAGGCGTACTGCGCCGCCGGGATCACCACCCAGTGGAAGCCGTACGTCGGCGACCACCTCACCGGCGACTTCCAGGCCGTCGGCGACACGGTGGCGTGGCTGGGGGACCGCTTCGAGGGCAAGGAGACGAAGGGCAACTGCTGATCCCACCCTGCTGACCCCACGGTCCTCGTGACCCGAGACCCGTGACCGTCCCCGTGCCGGAGCCCCACGGCACGGGGACTCGCGATCAGTAGGGTACGAGCGTGAGACTGACGATTCTGGGCGGCGGCGGATTCCGGGTGCCGCTCGTGTACGGAGCGCTGCTGACGGACCGGGGCGAGGGGCGCGTCACGCGGGTCGTCCTGCACGATCTGGACGCGGAGCGGCTGTCCGCCGTGACGCGGGTCCTGGCCGAGCAGGCCGCGGGCGTCCCCGACGCGCCCGAGGTCACGGCCACCACCGACCTCGACGAGGCGCTGCGCGGCGCCGATTTCGTCTTCTCCGCCATCCGCGTCGGCGGCCTCGAGGGGCGCGCCGAGGACGAGCGGGTGGCCCTGGCGGAGGGCGTGCTCGGGCAGGAGACGGTCGGCGCGGGCGGCATCGCGTACGGGCTGCGGACCGTGCCGGTCGCCGTGGACATCGCCCGGCGCGTGGCCCGGCTGGCGCCGGACGCCTGGGTCATCAACTTCACCAACCCGGCCGGGCTCGTCACCGAGGCCATGTCCCGTCACCTCGGCGACCGCGTCATCGGCATCTGCGACTCGCCGGTCGGTCTCGGCCGGCGCATCGCCCGCGTGCTGGGTGCACGGCCCGGCGAGGCCTGGATCGACTAT
The DNA here is from genome assembly GCF_040645355.1 of Streptomyces sp. NPDC046805. Taxonomy (NCBI): domain Bacteria; kingdom Bacillati; phylum Actinomycetota; class Actinomycetes; order Kitasatosporales; family Streptomycetaceae; genus Streptomyces; species Streptomyces sp. NPDC046805. The sequence continues at coordinate 48,634 of NZ_JBEYYC010000021.1, forward strand.
GTCGGCCTCAACCACCTCGGCTGGGTGCGCGGACTGCGCGTCGCCGGCCGCGACGAACTCCCGCGCCTGCTCGCCGATCCCGCCCTGCTCGGATCGTTCGAGGAAGGGCGGCTCTTCGGCGCCGACTGGCTCCGGTCGCTGGGCGCGATCCCCAACGAGTACCTGCACTACTACTACTTCAACCGTGAAGCCGTACGGGCCTACCAGCAGGCCGAGAAGACCCGCGGTGCCTTCCTGCGTGACCAACAGGCCCACTTCTACGAGGAGATGAGGAACCGGGCCGCCCCGGCGCTGCTCACCTGGGACCGTACCCGTGCCGAGCGCGAGGCGACGTACATGGCCGAGAACCGCCAGGCGGCGGGCGCCGGCGAACGCGAGGACGACGATCTCTCCGGCGGCTACGAGAAGGTGGCCCTGGCCCTGATGCGGGCCATCGCGCGCGACGAGCGTACGACCCTGATCCTCAACGTCCGCAACCGCGGCACGCTTTCCGCCCTCGACCCTGAGGCGGTCATCGAGGTCCCGTGCCTGGTCGATGCCAACGGGGCCCACCCGGTCGCCGTCGACCCGCTGCCCGGCCACGCCACGGGGCTGGTCTGCGCGGTCAAGGCGGTCGAACGCGAGGTGCTGTCCGCGGCCGAGTCCGGATCCCGTACGGCCGCCGCGAAGGCCTTCGCCCTGCACCCGCTGGTGGACTCGGTCGACGTGGCCCGCAGACTGGTCGAGCGCTACACCGAGGTCCATCCGGGGCTGGCGTACCTGAAGTAGGACCGCTCTGAACCATGGCCGTTCCGAAACAGGTCCGCAAGGGGCCTGGCTCGCACCAGGCCCCTCGGGAAGGCGCGGACCTCAGCCCGTGAACCCCGCCGTGATCGAGGTGAACTGCCAGGTGTTCTGGCTGATGCCGGAGCAGTTGCTCACCACGCCGCCGCCGGGACACGGTCGGTCGCGGTTGACCGACCAGAAGGCGAGCCGGGCGATGTGGTGGGTGTTGGCCCAGTCGCGGATCTGGGTCCAGATCGCCGGGGTGGTGGTCTCCTGCTGGTCGGACAGGCCGTTCATGCCGGATACGCCGATGTGGGAGTAGGCCGTCGCGTCGTCCCAGCCGAACGTGGACTTGAGCTTGGCCTTGAGGCCTTCGGCCGCGTTCACCGTGTTGCCGTACATGTCCGATCCGCCGCCGAAGTCGAACGGCATGATGGTGAACACGTCTATGCCGGCGCCGAGTTGCTGTGCCTGCTCGATGAGCCGGTTGCCGTAGTACGTCGGGCCGGTGGTCGTGGTGCCGAAGGTGACGATGGTCTTCAGGCCCGGATTGCTGGCCTTCACCGTCTTCAGCGCGGTCAGGATCTTCGCCTGGACGGCCTCGTTCTCGAACTCGTCGGAGTTCTCGATGTCCATGTCGATCGCCTTCAGGGAGTAGGCGTCGATCACCTTCTGCAGGGCACCGGCGAGCGCGCTCGCGGAGGAGCAGTTGGCGCCGAGCTTGCTGCCCTGCCAGCCGCCGAACGACGGGACGACGTCACCGCCCGCGGAACGGATCTGGTTGATGACACTCTGGTCGGTGCCGCCGGTCAGCGGACGGTTGCTGTCCCAGGCGGGGTTGCAGCCGCCGGAGTCCAGCATGAACGCCATCGTGTACCACTTGACGCCGGTCGCGCTCATCACCGAGGTCGCGCTCGGCGGATCGCCCCAGCCGAGGTACAGGTAGGGCGCGGCCTGTTTGAAGGCGCCCCCGCCGCCGGTGCCCGCGTTCGTCGTGACGCTCACGGAGCCCGAGGCCCCCGAGACGTTCCCGGCCGCGTCCCGCGCCTTCACGCTGAACGTGTAAGCCGTGCTCGGCGACAGGCCGCCGACCGTGGCGCTCGTACCGGAGACGGTCAGGACCTGGTTGGACCCGCTGTAGACGTCGTACGCCGTCACACCCACGTTGTCCGACGAGGCGTTCCACGACAGCGACACGCTCGTGGAGGTCTTCCCCGTGGAGGCCAGGCCGGTCGGCGCGCTCGGCGCCTGGGTGTCCGAGCCGCCGCCACCGCCGGGACCGTCCAGGCTGATGTCGTCGGCGTAGTAGGTGCCCTGCGCGTACCAGCCGTGGACGTACACGGTGACGCTGGTCTGGGTGGCGCCGGTCGTGAACGGCACGGTCAGCCGGCTGTACGCCGACGGGGAGGTCGTCCACGTCGAGGGGCCGCCGTTCACGCCGAGGTAGACGTAGGAGCCGCGCACCCAGCCGGTGAGTGAGTACGCGGTGTTCGGCTGGACCGCGACGGTCTGGGTGCACTGGGCGTTGTCGCTCGAACTGGGCGCACCGGCCAGGGCCTTGGAGCCGCCGTGCACGGGGGAGGAGACGATCGAGCCGAGGTTGCCGGTGCAGGACCAGGGCGAGAGGCTGCCCGACTCGAAGCCGGCGTTGGTGAGCACGTTGGCCGCGTGGGCCGTGCCCGGCAGGGCGACGGCTCCGGCGAGCGCGAGGGCCGCGGAGCCGAGGAGGGCGAGAAGGCGACGTCTGGAACGTCCGAGTAGGTTGCGCACGCGATCTCCCTGAAGGAATGGGGGTGTTCGGGAGTGCACGGCTGTGCAGAGGGGTGCGCACACCAAGCTGGTATGGACCAATCAGGGTGTCAAGAGAGTGCACCATGATTGGTCCATACCGGAGGGAGATCGGGGCTTGGGTCAGGCCCGTGCGGTGGCCGCGGCGCCGTCGGCGATGTCCGCGGACGCGTCCGCCTCGGCCGCCGGTGCGGGTACGGCCGGCAGCAGGGGCTCGGCCTCCGCCGTCCGCTGCCGCGGCAGCGACACCGGCCGTACCGGACGCGGGCCCGACACCACGGCGTAGTCCTGCCCCAGGAACGGCGGCTGGACCTCGCCCGGGTCCTCGCCGAGCGCCAACTTCACGGCGGCCCAAGGGGCGTTGACCCCGCACTGGGACAGCTGGTGCAGGCCCCCGGCGGGGCGCGTGTTGACGTCCATCAGCACCGGCCGGTCGCCGTACATCCGGAACTGGATGTTGGACAGGTAGTGCAGCCCGAAGCCCCCCGCGATCAGCCGGGCGGGCTCCAGCCACTGCTCGTGGAGCGTGAAGCCGCGGCGGCGGCCGTTCTTGGTGCGGCCCACGGCCATCCGGACCCGGTTGTCCGGTCCGGTGAGGCAGTCCACCGACACCTCCGGCTCCTTCAGTCGCGGCATGACCAGCCAGTCCACCGGTCCGTCGGCCCGCTCGATCGCCTCGACGACCAGGTCCAGCGGTACGTGCGGGCTCGGGAAGCCGTTCAGGTGAACGAGCGAGAAGGGGGTGCGGGTGATGACCCGGAAGCCCACACCTCCCGCCCCGGCCGCCGGCTTGAAGCACGCCGTGTCGCCGAGCTCCTCCAACTCCTCGACGGCCGCGACGAGTTCCTCGGCGGTGCGCACCCGCCACCACGGCGGCACCGGGACGCCGACCGACTGGACCGCCTCGTACGCCGTCGCCTTGTCCTCGAAAACGGCCACCGCCTCGGGCGTCGGCGCCAGCAGCGCCGTACCGGCGGCCTCGAACTCGGCGCGGTGCGCCACGATCGCCGCCTGGTGCAGCCGCGGCACGAACACGTCGATGCCGCGCCGCGCGCACTGGGCCAGGGCGTACTCGACGTACCCGGCCGGGGACAGGCCCTCCGGCTCCAGCTCGGCGGTGTCGGCGGCGGCCAGCACGGGGGAGTCGGCGTCACCGTGCGTCGCATGGATCTCGACCGCCCGGTCGCTGGGATTTCTCCGCAGCTGATCCATGAAGAACACGTTCTCCGCGTACGTGCGGTTGAGCCAGACGCGTACGCGAGAGATCATGCAGGCCGCCTTTCGGGGCTTTCGGGCAGGGCTGAGCGCCATGAGCCCGGGAGTGGGGATTCAGGTACGCCAAACCGCCCTGTGCGAAGGGGAGTTCGGGGGCGGTGGTGTTGGGCCGATCATACGGCTTTCAAGGGTGTGGTCGTGCAACGCCCGGGTTACGGATTCCCCGACGGTGTCCGACGCTTGCGCGTGCCCCTCGTGCCCCTCGTGCCCCTCGTGCCCCTCGTGGGCCCGTGGCCCGGCGCTCGCTCAGCCCTCTCCTGCCGTCCCGAGGTCGTCGCGCCGGCGTCGGGTTTCTCGTCGTCCGAGGCGGTGCATGTGTTGTCGTGGGGCTACGGGTGTGGCCGTGGGCGGGATCGGAACGGAGGTCGGAATCGGTGATCGAGGAGCTGCTCCCGGACTCGGTCGTGGCCGTGGACACGCACGGTGAGGACGGCCTCCGGGACGCCCCGCTCTACCCCGAGGAAGAGGCGCTCATGGCCCGGGCGGTGCCCAAGCGCCGCCGCGAGTTCTCCGCCGTGCGCGCCTGTGCCCGGCGCGCCATGGAGAAGCTCGGCGTGGCCCCGCAGCCCATCGTGCCCGGCGAGAGCGGCGCCCCGCGCTGGCCCGCCGGCCTGGTCGGCAGCATGACCCATTGCGACGGCTACTGCGCCGCAGCCCTGGCCCGCGCCACCGACCTCGCCTCCCTCGGCATCGACGCCGAACCGGACGGCCCGCTCCCGCCCGACGTCGGCTCCTACGTCTTCCTGCCCACCGAGAGCGCGCGCCTGCGCCGGCTCGCCGAGGAACACCCCGCGGTCCACTGGGACCGGCTCCTGTTCAGCGCCAAGGAGTCGGTCTACAAGGCGTGGTTCCCGCTCACCGGGAAGTGGCTGGACTTCGCGGAGGCCGACATCGAGGTCTACGCCGACGCCGACCGCGACCTCGTTCCCGGCGGGCGCGGCCACGGCGGTCTGCGGGCGCGGCTCCTCGTGCCCGGCCCCTGGGTGGGGGAGCGCCGGGTGCAGTGGTTCGAGGGACGGTGGACGGTTCGGGACGGCGTCGTGGCCACGACCGTCGTCGTGCCGCACTCCTGACGGCCCGGCACGGCGGCCGGCACCGCCGCCGTGCTCAGGGCTCGGGACACCAGCTGCGCAGCAGACGGAAGAACGCCTGCTCGTTGCCCGCGAGTCCCGCCTCCGCCAGTGCCTGCTCCGCCTCGGCGAGCACGCCGGGCGGCACGAGTGCTGGTCGCCCGGCGCCGGGCGGACCGTCGAAGGTCGCGCGCACCGTGTGCAGCAGCCGGAGGTAGGCCTGCACGGCGGTGCGCTCGCGGTCGGTCATTACGGCGGTGGGCATCGGTCGGCTCTCCCCGGTCGGTGTCGCGGTCAGGCGTCCCTACGACGCGTACGCCGCACACGGAAGCGGCGTGACTCCAGCTTGCCGCCCGCCACTGACAATGCCCGCTCACCCCGGCAGTGCCCCTCCACCGCGGCTCCCGCGTTCGCCCGAGCGGAGGACCCCGAGACTCCTTTCAAGGACCCGCTCGCTCCGGTTCGCCCGCTCGGTCGAGCCTCAGCCCTGCGGGCCCGGATAGCCGAGGGCCGCCTCGATGCGGCCCGCCAGGTGGTTGCGCCGCACCGGGCCACGCAGGGACGAACCCGCCAGCCAGGTACGGCACTTGCTGGCCAGCAGCAGGCCGAAGGCCTCGGCCTCCCGCTCCGCCCCCTCGTCGTGCGGACCGAGACCGGTGCGGGCGGCGATCTTGTGCACGGTCGCCTGGAGGGCCGCCCGGTCCGTGTCGTCGCCCAGCAGCCTGGCGGCGACGGCGACACCGTCCACGAGGTGGCCGCCGTGGTCGGCCTTCATGTGCCACAGCTCATGGCCGAGGATCACCAACTGGTGCTCGGGAGTGGTGCGTTCCTCGACGACGACGAGATCACGGTCGGTCAGATCGAGCCACAGTCCGCTGGCGGTACCCGGCGGGAAGACCGCCTCCCGGAAGAGGACGGGGCGGCCGCGACGTCTGCTCATCGCCTCGCACAGCGCGGCGTACAGTTCGCGCGGCGCGGCCGGTGCGGGGAGTCTCAGCTCTCCGGCCAACTCGCCGCTGAGCCGTCGCATGTCCTTGCGGATGCCCACAGTCCTCCTTCCCCTCACGACTCGGGTCGTGTGACGCTCTCCAGGAGCATGTCCAGCCACTCCGCGACCTTGTCCCGGTGCTGGTCGGTGGGCAGTTGGGCCGCGCGCCAGGCGATCCCGCGGACGCCGTGGTCCTGCAGTAGCCGCTCCAGCGGATCCTCGGCGGCCACCGAGGCCGCGGCCCGCTCGCGGTCGGCGAGCTTCTGCAGGAGCTCCTGCTCGACGTGCTGCAGCGCGCCCGCGAGTGCCTCGGGATCCTCCGCGGTGAGGAAGCCGGCGTGCACCCGGAAGAAGCGCTGCAGGGCGTCGCAGTGCTCCATGGTGGGCCGCCGGTCGCCGTTGATGAGGGCGCCGGCCTGCTGCCGGGACATCCCCGCGCCGTCGGCTATCTCCTGCTGGGTGTGTCTGCGCCCGTTGGGCTTCAGCCGGGTGCGGCGCAGCAGGTCCAGGCGCTGCAGGAACCGGGCCTGCACATCGGGCTCGCCCGCGGGCCGCCCGCAGAGCAGGGCGCGGACGACGGGTTCCGGGACGCCACAGGCGACGGAGAGCCGTGCCACGTCGAAGACGTCGGAGTGCGGGACGCCGAGCCGGTCGGCGAGCGCGGTGACGCGGGCGGCGACGGCCGGCAGCTGGGCGGTCACCAGGGCGCCCGGATCCTCGTAGCCATCCGTCACCGCCAGAACTCCTACGTCTCTCAGAGATGTCAGGGCATTTCGCGATCAGACGTCCTGAACTTCCGGGAGACTACCGGCCAGTTCGAACTCACATCCAGGTCTCGCCACAACTGTGGCCAATTTCAGCCGTCAACAGGCATGAAATGCCACGATAGTTGACATGACGGCTGTCGGGCCAGCAGGATCACATGGCCGCGTGAAGGCCGCAGAGGCAAGAGGGGTGACCTCCCGATGGCATATCAGGCAGGTGGGCAGTGGCCGGCGCCACGGCCCGTCCCCGAGGGGCGCGAGGCCCAGGCATACCTCCAGGACTACGCCACGCTTCTGGAAGCCGTTCCCTTTCCTTCTCTCGTCGTCGACCACCGCTGGGACGTGGTGCTCGCCAACGGCGCGTTCCGGTCACTCTTCCGCGGTGTCGGCCCCCATCCCACGGCCATGCCCGCCGACAACTTCCTGCGCTTCGTCCTGTTCCACCCCGACGCGGGCACGGTCCTCGCCGAGCACGAGCCGCGCTGGTGCCTGCCGATGCTGGCCCACTTCAAGGCGGCCGTCGAGCGGTACGCCCACGATGCCGGACTGCAGGCGATCCGGCGGGACATCGCCCAGGACCCGATCATGGAGGCCGCCTACCGGCAGGGCCTGCCGCACTGGATCCGCGCGATGGGCGAGGCGGCCGCGGAGCACGACGGCGCCGTCCGTCCGCTGCTGCACCCCGACCCGCGCTGGGGCGCCACCGACTGCCGCCTGGTCGACGAGACCCCCAGGGCGCTGCATGCCATGGGCTACACGCGCCTCACGCTGGTCCTGCGCGACCCCCGCCGACCGGCCGCTGCGGCCCGCCGGCCCCGGCCCCGCCGTCCCCGTGGCGCCGTTACGCACCTCACCGTCGTGCCGACTCCAGAGTCCTGACCCGACACCGCCGGCGTTCAGGTCGCCGACGGCGCCGGGCGGGATCCTGGGCACGACGCCACCAGCACGAGGGGCACGCCCCGGCACGGCACCAGCCGCGTCCCCTCGAAGGACTCCGCCCGGGCCCGCTCCAGTACGGCCGCGAAGTCCGGCCCCTTCGTGAGGGAGCCTGCGAGATGAGCCGGGTCCGCGGAGGCGGCGACCCGGCCGCGGGCGTTCACCAGGCGGGCGGGGCCGGGCAGTTCACGCAGCAGCGGCAGAGCGGCCGCCTCGAAGTGCCGGAGGTACACATCGGCCGCGGCCACACCCGCGAACCGCCCCGCCACCCGCACCGGCGCGGACAGCGTGAGGCTGTACTCGTCAGAGCAGAGGTAGTCGACGTAGGGCCCGGCCACGGCCCGCCGCCCGGTGTCGCGGGGCAGCGCGAACCAGTCCCAGTGCGTGTAGTCCGAGTACGCCGACCGCTCCGGATCGAGGTCGGGCAGCAGCGGCCGTACGCCCCCGTCGGCGCCGGTCTGCCACCACTCCAGCCACGCCGGTACGTCGGCCAGCAGTCCCGGCGCGGCGACGAAACCGACGCCCGAGACCAACTCCTGCCGCTCCAGCCGCAGATGGAGTCCCGGACGCAGGGCCGCCAGGTCGGGGGAGACGGGGCGCCTGCCCCGCGCGTCCACGCGGCTCAGCAGCGCGGCCGCGTCGGCGCATGTCTCGGCGACGACGTCGAAGACCGCCTCCAGCGTCTCGCCCACCCGGGCCGCCACCCGCTCCTCGGCGGAGGCCTCCGGCGTCGGGGCCGCCGCGTCGACGAGACGGCGGCTACTGCGCATGGAGCTCTCCAGCGGACGAGGACCGGTGACCCGGGGGTGAGGGCCGAAGCCGGTGAACGGGGTCTACAGCGTGAGGCGGTTCGCGATGAGCCGGGCCGTCGACTCCCGCACGCACCGCTCGGCCAGCGTGCTGGCCGTGACGTGGGCCCCATCTTGCACGGCGGAGATCACGGAGCGGTGACGGCCTGCGGCCTCTTCACGATATTCGTCCTCCTTCAGGACGAGGCAGAGCAGCGCCCCCACCTCGGCCTGCAGGGCGACCTGTTCACGGGTGAGCCGGGCCGACTGCGCCGCCGCGGCCAGCTCCACGTGGAAGCGGCCGTACACCCGGCTGCGCGCCGCCGCGTTCGCGGCTGTCGTCAACTCCTCAGCTGTACGCTGCAGTTGGAAGAGGTCTTCCGGCTCGGTGCGCTGTGCGGCGAGCCGGGCGGCGGCGCCCGACAGTGCGGCCCAGTGGTCGCCGAGGTCGCGCAGCTCCTCCGTGCTCCAGCCACGCAGCCGGGTCCGCAGTCGTTCCTCGCAAGGGACTTGGGGCTGCGAGACGAAGCTCCCGCCGCCCCGGCCCCGGCGGGTGGTCACCAGCCCCTGCTGGCGCAGGGCCATCAGCGCCTCGCGCAGGGTCACCGTGGACACGCCGAGCTGCGCGGCCAGTTCGCTCTCGCCGGGCAGCTGTTCCTTGTCGGCGAGCAGCCCGAGCTCGATGGCGTCGCCGAGCCTGCGAACCACCGCGTCCACGCGCGCGCGGCTGTCCACCGGGGCGAAGACGATTCTTCGGGCGCCGCCGTCCCTCTGCTGTTTGACCTGGTTCACCGTCACCACCTTGCGAGTTGGCCGAATCTTTACCCCAAGATGCTCTTGAGCTTTGAACTATGACTTCATATCTTTCCCGCTGACGATCGAGAACGCCAGAAAGGTTCCCGCCATGGAGGGAGTTGCGATCCGGCTGCACGGACTGCGGAAGTCGTTCGGCGAGACCACCGCCGTGGCCGGCATCGACCTGGAGATCAGGGACGGGGAGTTCTTCTCGATGCTCGGCCCGTCCGGCTCGGGCAAGACGACCGTGCTCCGCATGATCGCCGGATTCGAGACACCGACGGAGGGCCGGATCGAGCTCGCCGGCCAAGAGGTCACCGGCCTCGCGCCCTTCGAGCGCGATGTCCACACCGTCTTTCAGGACTACGCGCTCTTCCCGCACATGACGGTCGAGCAGAACGTCGCCTACGCCCTCAAGGTCCGCAAGGTCCCCAAGGCGGAACGCCTGACGCAGGCCCGCAAGGCGCTGGCCGAGGTACGCCTCGACGGATACGGCACCCGGCGCCCGGCCCAGCTGTCCGGCGGCCAGCGCCAGCGCGTCGCCCTAGCCCGCGCCCTCGTCGGCCGCCCCCGCGTCCTGCTGCTCGACGAGCCGCTCGGCGCCCTGGATCTCAAGCTGCGCCAGCAGATGCAGGTCGAACTCAAGGCGATCCAGCGGGAGGTGGGCATCACCTTCGTCCTCGTCACTCACGACCAGGAGGAGGCCCTGACGATGAGCGACCGCATCGCCGTCTTCCACCAGGGCCGCATCGAACAGGTCGGCACCCCCGCCGAGGTCTACGAACGCCCCGCGACGCCGTTCGTCGCGTCCTTCGTCGGCACCTCCAACCTGCTCGAAGGCGAGGCCGCCCAGCGCGTCGTCGGCACCGCGGGCACCTACAGCGTCCGCCCCGAGAAGATCCGTGTGCGGAAGGAGTCCGCGCTCGCGGACGAACCCGAACACACCACAGCCGTCGGCACCGTCGCCGAGGCGGTCTACCTGGGCGACGCCACCCGCCTCCTGGTCGACCTCGACGCCGGCGGCCGCCTCACCGCGATCCAGCAGAACCTGGACACCTCCGCCGAGGACGTCGCCGCCTACCGCGGCGCCCGGGTCGTCCTCCACTGGCACCGGCGCCACACGGTCCAGGTCCCCGACCCCCGCTGAACCCGCCCCCCCCCACACAGGGAGAACCATGCGCCTCACCCGTACTCTCCAGGTAGCGGCCGCAGCCGCGATACTCCTGGCCGCCACCGCCTGCGGCTCCTCCGGCTCCGGCGGCGGCTCCTCGGCCACCGGCCTCAACCCGCCCGACATCAAGGCCCCTTCGAAGCTCGGCAAGACCGAGGGCGCCGTCAACCTCGTCGCCTGGGCCGGTTACGTGGAGGACGGCTCCAACGACCCCAAGGCCAACTGGGTCAGCGACTTCGAGAAGCAGACGGGCTGCCAGGTCCACTCCAAGGTCGCCGCCAGCTCCGACGAGATGGTCAAGCTGATGAAGACCGGGCAGTACGACGCCGTCTCGGCCTCCGGCGACGCCTCGCTGCGCCTCATCGCTGCGGGTGACGCGGCGCCCGTCAACACCAGCCTCGTGCCCAACTACAAGGACATCTTCGGCGACCTCAAGCTGCAGCCCTGGAACTCCGTCAAGGGCAAGGCGTACGGCATCCCGCACGGGCGCGGCGCCAACCTGCTGATGTACAACACGCAGAAGGTGAAGCCCGCTCCGACGTCCTGGTCCGCGGTCTTCGACGGCGCCGCGAAGCACAAGGGCCATGTGACGGCGTACGACTCGCCGATCTACATCGCCGACGCCGCGCTCTATCTCAAGGCCACGAAGCCCGAGTTGGGCATCAAGAACCCCTACGCGCTCGACCAGAAGCAGTTCGACGCGGCCGTGGCCCTGCTGAAGAAGCAGAACGCGAACGTCGGCGAGTACTGGAGCGACTACCTGAAGGAGATCTCCGCCTTCAAGAGCGGCGACTCCGTCGTCGGCACCTCCTGGCAGGTCATCGCCAACCTCGCCGCAGAGGAGGGCGCCAAGGTCAAGGCCACCGTGCCCAAGGAGGGTTCGACCGGCTGGTCGGACACCTGGATGGTCTCCGCCAAGGCCAAGCACCCCAACTGCGCCTACAAGTGGCTCGACTGGATCGTCTCGCCGAAGGTCAACGCCCAGGTCGCCGAGTACTTCGGCGAGGCCCCCGCCAACGCCAAGGCCTGCGAGGAGACCGGCGACAAGAACTTCTGCGCCACCTACCACGCGGCCGACACGGCCTACTGGAAGCGCATCGCCTTCTGGAACACGCCCATCGAGCAGTGCCTCGACGGCCGCAGGGACGTCAAGTGCGTTCCGTACGCCAAGTGGGTGCAGGCCTGGACCGAGATCAAGGGCTGACCCATGACCGTCGTCGCGCAGGCCGCCGGACGAAGCCCCGGCGGCATCGTCCGGCGGCTGGCCGGACTGCTGCACCGCCGTCCCCGGCTCCGGCTCGCCCTTCTGCTCACCGCACCGCTGCTGTGGCTGGCCGTGCTCTATCTCGGCTCGCTGAGCGTGCTGTTCGTCTCCGCGTTCTGGACGACGGACTCCTTCACCTCGCAGGTGGTGCAGGTCTGGTCGACCGACAACTTCCACGAGCTGTTCACGACGCCCGTCTACCGCGAGGTCGTGCTGCGCAGCATCGGCGTCGCCCTCGCGGTCACCGCCCTGTGCGCCGTGATCGCCTTCCCGCTCGCCTTCTACACCGCCCGGGTCGCGCGCCCGAGGTGGCGTCCGCTGCTCGTCGTCGCCATCCTCACCCCGCTGTGGGCCAGTTACCTGGTCAAGGTGTACGCCTGGCGGCTGATCCTGTCCGAGGGCGGGCTCGCCGACTGGATGCTGAAACCGCTGGGGCTGAGCGGACCGGGCTTCGGGCTGCCGGCCGCCGTCCTCACCCTGACCTATCTGTGGCTGCCGTACATGATCCTGCCGATCCACACCGCGCTGGAGCAGCTGCCCGCCAACCTGCTCGACGCGTCCGCCGATCTGGGGGCCCGGACCGGGCGCACCTTCCGCTCCGTCGTGCTGCCGATGGTGCTGCCGTCCGTCGCCGCCGGATCGATCTTCACCTTCTCCCTCAGCCTCGGCGACTACATCACCGTGCAGATCGTCGGCGGCAAGACGCAGCTGATCGGCAACCTCGTCTACTCCAACATCGAACTCAACCTGCCCATGGCCGCCGCGCTCGGCACGGTCCCGGTCGTCGTGATCGTGCTGTACCTGCTGGCGATGCGCCGTACGGGCGCCCTGAGCAGCCTGTAGAGGAGCCGGCCGTGCAACTCTCCCGTTCCGCGCGCATCGCGCTGCGCACCGCCGCCGGTCTCGGCTTCGCCGTGATCTACGTGCCGCTGCTGCTCGTCCTGGTCAACTCCCTCAACCCGGACCGCAGTGCGAGCTGGCCCCCGCCCGGGCTGACCACGCACTGGTGGTCCGTCGCCTGGGACAACTCCGGGGCCCGCAGCGCCCTGTGGACCTCGGTCAAGGCGGGCATCGGCGCCACCACCGTCGCCCTGGTCCTCGGCACCCTGATCGCCTTCGCGGTCGCCCGGCACCGCTTCTTCGGCCGCGGCGTCGTCTCGTTCGTGGTCGTGCTGCCGATCGCCCTGCCCGGCATCGTCACCGGTATCGCGCTCAACTCCGCGTTCGGTACGGTCCTGCAGCCGCTCGGCGTGGGCCTCGGCCTGTTCACCGTCGTCATCGGACACGCCACCTTCTGCATCGTGGTCGTCTTCAACAACGTCGTGGCCCGGCTGCGCCGCACGTCCGGCTCGTACGAGGAGGCGGCCATGGACCTGGGCGCCCACACCTTCCGGGCCTTCGTCGACATCACCTTCCCGCTGGTGCGTTCGGCGCTGTTCGCGGGCGGACTGCTCGCCTTCGCGCTCTCCTTCGACGAGATCGTGGTGACGACCTTCACCGCGGGCCCCGGCATCGAGACACTGCCGATCTGGATCTTCGACAACATGACCCGCCCCCAGCAGGCCCCGGTGGTGAACGTGGTGGCCGCCGTCCTCGTCCTGCTGTCGGTCGTGCCGATCTACGTCGCCCAGCGGCTGTCGGCGGACACGGCGAGCGGCAGCCGGGTGTAGCGAGCGGTGGCCGGGCGCCGAACCGGCGCCCGGCCACCCCTGCGCATCAGCGGCGCAGCTCCGCGTGCGCCGTCTCCGGCATGCGCAGGTACACCAGCGAGGAGATCAGGCAGAGCGCGGCGACGTACCAGGGGAAGAGCCCGGAGTGGCCCAGGTCCTTGAAGAGCGTGCCGACGTACGGCGCCGTGCCGCCGAAGAGGGCGACCGTCAGCGAGTAGGGGAAGCCGATGCCGGCCGCGCGCACCCGGGGCGGGAACACCTCCGCGTTGACGGCCGCGCTGATCGACGTGAAGCCGGTCAGCAGCACCATGCCCGCGCACTGCACGAGCAGCAGCGTCACGAACGAGTCGAGGGCGTGCAGCAGGGGCACGGCGAGCAGGGCGAAGCCCAGGCCGAAGAAGAGGAGCACCGGTCGCCGGCCGAGGCGGTCGGACAGCATTCCGCCGAGCGGCTGGAGCAGGCCGAAGAAGGCGAGCGAGAGGGTGCCCGCGAGGAGGGCGTCCGACGCGGAGATGCCCGCGTTGAGCTGCGCGTAGGTCGGCAGGTACGACGTCCAGGTGTAGTAGGCGATGGTGCCGCCCGCCGTGATGCCGCAGATCATGAGGGACTCGCGCGGGTGCCGGCGCAGCGCCTCCAACAGGCCCGGGCGCGGCGCCTGTTGCTGCTCGGCGCTGCGGGTCTCCTGCGCGCCCTGCCGGATCCAGAAGCCCACCAGGCTGAGCACGCCGCCGAGGACGAACGGGACGCGCCAGCCCCAGCCGCCCATCTGCCCGTCGCTCAGCGTGTCCACGAGCAGCGTCGCGATGCCGGAGGCGACGAGCTGCCCGGCAGTCGTCGACACGTACTGGAAGCTGGAGAACAGCCCGCGCCGCCCGGGCCGGGCCGACTCGACCAGGAAGGTCGTCGAGGCGGCGAACTCCCCGCCCACGGACAGGCCTTGGAGCAGCCGGGCGAGGACCAGGACGACCGGGCCCAGCACGCCCGCCGCCGTGTAGGTCGGCGTCAGCCCGACCAGCAGGCTGCTGCCGCCCATCAGCAGGATGGTGACCGTGAGGGCCGTGCGGCGGCCGCGCCGGTCCGCGATCGCGCCCATGAGCAGGCCGCCGACCGGCCGCATGAAGAAGCCCACCGCGAAGACCGCGAAGGTCGAGAGCAGCGGGACCAGGGAGTTGCCCGCGCTCTCGGGGAAGACCGCGGCGGCGATGTAGGTGGCCAGAAATGTGTAGGCGTACCAGTCGTACCACTCCACCGCGTTGCCCACGGAGGCGGCGAGAAGCTGTCTTACGGGCCGTTTCGTCGGCGGGGGAGCCGTGCGCGTCTGTGTCATGTTCCGGCCATCCCCATGCGCCGCACGCAACACACCTCACCGACCCCGGACTTTCACATCCGCGACACCGGTACCTTCCCTGAAGTGCGCCGCACTTGGAACACTCGCCCGCGTACATTCCGTCATGTTCCGGCCCCTCCGTGCGTCACCCGCGTCAGGATGCGAGGTCCCTCACCCATGTCCGAAGTCAACCGGCGTCGATTCCTCCAACTCGCCGGCACCACAGCCGGGTTCACGGCGCTGTCGAGCAGCATCACGCGTGCCGCCGCCCTGCCCGCGAACCGGCGCACGCGCTCGATCGAGGACGTCGAGCACATCGTCGTCCTGATGCAGGAGAACCGCTCCTTCGACCACTACTTCGGCACGCTGCGCGGTGTCCGCGGCTTCGGCGACCCGCGCCCGGTGACGCTCCCGAACGGCAAGCCGGTCTGGCACCAGTCGGACGGCACCCGGGACGTCCTGCCGTTCCACCCCGACGCCGACGACCTGGGCATGGCGTTCCTCCGGGACCTCCCGCACGGCTGGAACGACGGCCACGCGGCCTTCGACGCGGGCCGCTACGACCAGTGGGTGCCCGCCAAGTCGGCCACGACGATGGCTTATCTGACCCGCGACGACATCCCGTTCCACCACGCGCTCGCCGACGCCTTCACGATCTGTGACGCCTACCACTGCTCGTTCCTCGGCTCGACCGACCCCAACCGCTACTACCTGTGGACCGGTTACACCGGCAACGACGGCCGAGGAGGCGGCCCCGTCCTCGGCAACGACGAGGCGGGATACAGCTGGACGACGTATCCCGAGCGCCTGGAGAAGGCCGGGATCTCCTGGAGGATCTACCAGGACGTCGGCAACGGCCTGGACGCGAACGGAGGCTGGGGCTGGATCCCGGACGCCTACCGCGGCAACTACGGCGACAACTCCCTCCTCTACTTCACGCAGTACCAGAACGCCCGGCCCGGCGACCCCCTCCACGACAAGGCCCGCACCGGCACCGACGCCCGCACCGGCGAGGGCTTCTTCGACCGGCTCAAGGCCGACGTCAAGGGCGGCAGGCTGCCGCAGATCTCCTGGATCGTCGCCCCCGAGGCCTTCACCGAGCACCCCAACTGGCCCGCCAACTACGGCGCCTGGTACGTCTCCCAGGTCCTCGACGCGCTCACCTCCGACCCGGACGTGTGGGCGAAGACGGCCCTCTTCCTCACGTACGACGAGAACGACGGCTTCTTCGACCACGTCATCCCGCCGTTCCCGCCGTCCTCCGACGCGCAAGGCGGCTCGACGGTCGACGTCGGCCCGGACCTCTTCACCGGCGACGCCGGCCATGTCCCCGGCCCCTACGGCCTCGGCCAGCGGGTGCCGATGCTGGTCGTCTCCCCGTGGAGCAGGGGCGGTTTCGTCTGCTCCGAGACCTTCGACCACACCTCGGTCATCCGGTTCATGGAGCGCCGCTTCGGCGTCCACGAGCCGAACATCTCGCCCTGGCGGCGGGCGATCTGCGGCGACCTGACCGCCGCGTTCGACTTCTCCCGCGAAGACACCGGCCGCGTCGCGCTCCCCGGCACCGACGGCTACCGGCCGCCGGACCACGACCGCCACCCCGACTATGTGCCGACCCCGCCCGCGAACCCCGTGCTGCCCCGGCAGGAGCGCGGCCACCGGCCCACCCGCCCGCTCAAGTACGCCCCGCTGGTGGACGCCTCGGCGGACGCGGCGGCCGGCACGCTGACCCTCACCTTCGCCTCCGGCGGCGCGGCCGGTGCCGCCTTCCTCGTCACCTCCGCCCACCGCACCGACGGCCCCTGGAGTTACACCACCGAGGCCGGCAAGCGCGTCACGGGCACCTGGAACTCGGCCTCCTCGAACGGCTCGTACGACCTGACCGTGCACGGGCCCAACGGCTTCCTGCGCGTCTTCAAGGGCCCAGGCAGGACCGCCGGACCCGAGGTCACCGCACGGCACGCCGGGGACGACGTCGAGCTCACCTTCACCAACCAGGGCCCGGGAACGGTGCGGCTGAAGCTGTCCGACGGCTACGGCGGCCGGCCGACGACGGTCGCGGTCCGGTCCGGCGCGACCGTAAGGAAGACCGTGGACCTGGCGGCGAGCAGCCGTTGGTACGACCTCACCGTCACGTCCGACGCGGACCCCGGCTTCGTACGGAGGTTCGCCGGCCATGTCGAGAACGGGCGGCCGGGCGTGAGCGACCCGGCGATCGTGACGCAGTGAGCGAGAGGGCTGGAACCGACGTAGGGCCCGAGCGGGTCCTGCGCCGGTCCTCAGGAGAGTCCCTAGCGGTTGATGAGGTGCCGGCGCCTCGACTGCCGTGGCACCAGCGCCGGTTCGGGGGCGGCCGTTCCCGGCTCCAGTGCCAGGACCGCCGCCACCGGGTGCTCGTCGTCGTATACGGGACCGGGGTGTTCGGGATCGGGGCGTGCGGGGCCGGTCGGCGTCACCCGCGTCAGCAGCACCACGCCCCGGGACGCCAGCGCCGCCCCGGCCAGGGCCAGCAGGACACCCGTCGTGCCGCCGCGCAGGCCCTGTCCGAGCAGTACGAGGCCGATCACCGCGGCCGCCATCGGGTTGGCCAGCGTGACCACCGCCAGCGGTGCGCCGAGGCCGCCGCGATAGGCCGTCTGCGACAGCAGCAGTCCGCAGGTGGCGAGCGTGGCGACGAGCACCGCGACCACGATCGCCCCCGGGGCGAGCACCGGGCCGGAGTGGTTCGACGCCGCCACCGCCAGCGTCTGGGTGAGCGCCGAGGCCACGCCCGAGGCGAAGCCGGACGCCGTCGCGTGCCGCAGCCCCGGCCGGGCGCCGGGCCGGGACAGGACGCCGACCAGCGCCGAGGTCGTACCGGCGACCGCGAGCGCCTCGGGCACGCTCAGCACCTGCTCGGGCGCCGGTCCGGACGCGGCCACGAGCAGCGCCGCGAGCCCGAGCAGTGTGAGCGCGGTGCCCCGCCACTCGACGAAGCTGACCCGCCGCCCGGCCGCCCGCGCCCCCATCGGCACGGCCGCGACCAGAGTCAGGGCACCGAGCGGCTGGACGACGGTGAGGGGGCCGTAGCGGAGGGCCACGACGTGCAGCAGCGCGCCGGCCACGTTCAGCCCGACCGCCGACCACCATGCGCCGGTGCCGAGCAGCCGCAGCAGGCCCGCGCCCGCGGCACGGGAGGCGAGGCGCTCCTGGGCGACGGCGGCGGCCGCGTAGGCGACGGCCGAGACCAGCGACAGGGCGATGGCGACGATGAAGGCGCTCATCGGCCCGCCCCCGCCAGAGCCCGCTCCTCCGGTACGTCGGCCATGCCCGGGACGGTCGGGACGAGCCCTAGCGCCTGCGCCTCGCGTCCCGCCGTGCCGGCGGTGCGGTGCGGCGGGTGGATCACCGCGAGGGATATGCCGAGCAGGGCCGTGGCGACGATCGCGTCGAGCCAGTAGTGGTTCGCCGTCCCGACTATCACCACCATTGTCGCCAGGGGGTGCAGCAGCCAAAGGACGCGCCAGGGGGACCGGGTCGCAGCGATCAGGCCGACCGCCACCATCAGGGCCCAGCCGAAGTGCAGGGACGGCATCGCCGCGTACTGGTTGGAGAGGTGGTCGGAGGAGGGCGGGCCGTACACCGACGGCCCGTACACGCGGGCGGTGTCCACCAGGCCGTCGGCGCTCAGCATGCGCGGCGGGGCCAGGGGGAACGCGAACGGCAGCACCAGGGCGGCCGTGGTGACCGTGGCCAGGACCCGGCGGGCCCAGACGTAGTGCGCGGGCCGCCGCCGGTACAGCCAGACCAGGAAGGCCACGGTCGCCGGGAAGTGAACGGTCGCGTAGTAGGTGTTCGCCAGGTGGACGACGGCGTCGTCACGCAGGAGCGCCGACTGCACGGAGCCCTCGCCGGGAAGGTGCAGGCCTCGTTCCAGGTCCCACACGGCGTGGGCGTGGTGCAGGGCCTCACCGCTGTGGCCCGTGGCCAGCTGCCTGCCGAGCTTGTAGACGACGAAGAGCCCCGCGACGAGCAGAAGCTCACGGGCGAGGGGCGGTCGGCCTGTCTCGCCGGGCCCCGCTTCCGCGGGCTCGGCGGCCTCGGTTCGGGCAGTCATCCGCCGGTCCCTCCCTGACATCCATCCATCGATACGTTTGCGTACCGATACGCCATTGTACCGATACGGGAGAGTACCGATACGCGGGTGTACCGATACGGCTCGGTACCGGTACACTGGCGTATCGATAGATGCCGCCACCACTGGATTTCGACAGACTGGAACCAGGGCCCGCCCAGGACTCGTATCCGCCGGCGCATCCGCTGTCGGACACGGCTGGGACGGTCCGCGTACGCCTCGCCACGAGTCGTATGAATCGCCATGAGTGAGGAGAAGAGCGCATGACGTCGCAGGCAGCGGAAGGACCGTCGACGGTCCCCGCCTCGAGCCGCTCCAAGATCACGCCCGAGCGTGAGCGGGAGTTCTTCGACGCCGTGCTCGAGCAGATCCGTGAGTGCGGCTACGAGTCCCTCACCATGGAGGGCATCGCGTCCAGCACCCGGTGCAGCAAGTCCACGCTCTACCGGCAGTGGAAGACCAAGCCCCAGTTCGTCGCCGCGGCGCTGCGCGCCAACCGCACGGTGCGCTTCGGCGGCATCGACACCGGATCGCTCGCCGAGGACCTCCGCCAGGCCGCGCGGGTCTCGGGCCATTGGTCCGGCAAGGACACCAAGCTGCTCCAGGCGCTGGGACACGCGGTGACGTCGGACCCCGAACTCCAGGAAGCGCTGCGCGAGGCGCTGGTCGACCCCGAGATCGCCGCTCTCCAGGAGATCCTCAGGCGCGGCGTCGAGCGGGGCGAGCTGCCCGCCGACCATCCGGCGCTGGAGTACGTCCCCGCGATGCTGTTCGGCGTCCTGCGCGTGCGGCCCGTCCTGAGCGGCCAGTACGCCGACTCCGAATACCTCGTCCGGTTCGTGGAGGCCGCCGTGCTGCCCGCGCTCGGACTGAGCTGAGACTCAGGTCGTCGTCCATGGGATGACTGGACGGTGACCTGCACGCGTCGCACCGTGGGGACGGAGGCGGCGCGCACCCCCGGCCGGGTGGGGCTCCCCTATGAGCGGAGGGACGCCCCACCCGGCCGATTCATGCGGCCGATTCATGCGGCCGAGTCTTCCGGCCGATTCATGCGCCGAAGGGATCAGACCTTCTGCCCGACGTCACCGGCGGACGACGCCTTGATGCCCTTGGTGATCTCGTCGATGACCGACTCCTCGCGCCCGGCGTCGACGCCGAAGCGCACCACGACCATCCGCTCGGTGTTCCTGGGCGACGGGAAGGCCAGCGACTCGACGTAGCCGTCGGCGCCCTTGCTGGTGACGGCCTTCCAGCGGACCAGGTAGCCCCGCTCCCCGGCCACCGTCACCGCCTTGGAGACCAGCACGTCGTGCGAGGTGATCCTGCCGTAGGCGGCGCCGCCGTAGGACTCCTTGGCGTTCGCGGCGATGTCCGCCTTGGCCACCTCCTCGGGCGTGCCGCCCTCGCTGCCCAGCGCCACCGCGGGCGCCGAGTACGCGCCGCCGGCCGTGCACTTCTTGGTGGTGTCGCCCGGACACTTGTAGGTGTCGTCGGACCCCAGCTGCGCGCCCGCGCCCGCCGTCTGCCCGGTCCAGCCGTCCGGCACGGGGAAACTGATCCCGTTGACCGGGTCCGGCACGGTGCCGCCGCCCTTGACGCGTGGCAGCGCGGACCGGCCCGGGGACGGCTGCCGCCCGGCCCGGTCGCCGTCGCTCCCGGCGCCCTTGGCGATCGCGTACGCGCCGATCCCTACGCACGCGAGCACCGCCGCGGCGATCGCGACGGCTATTCCCGCACGCAGGCCACGCCGGGCACCGGGCGGCGGCTGGACGGGATACCCCGGGTACCCGCCGTAGCCCGGACAGGCGGGGTACGGCGCCTGCTCGAGAGGGGCCGCCGGGTACGCCCCGGCGCCGGACGGCTGCGTCGGAGGGACCCATGCGGCGGCCGACCCGGCGGGGCGGGTGTGGTCCGTCCAAGCGGTGCCGTCCCACCAGCGCTCGGTGGGCGGAGTGTCAATCGTCTGACCGGGGTCGGGGTGCCACCCGGGAGGTGTCGCCTGCGTCATGACCTCACCGTATGAGGCGTACCCGGCACCGGAACAGGAGGATCCCGCACAGGTGTCGCGTCGGTGTCGCGTCGGGGATGAGTCGAGGACGCGTCGATGTGGTGCCGGTCCGCCGCCGTGCCGCGGCCGGGCTCACTCCAACTCCAGCCGCACCGGGGCCCGGCGCGCGGGAGGCGGCAGCCGCAGCCCGTCCCGGCCGGGGGTGACCGACCCCAGGATGCTCGGATGCCGGGCGCCCGTGCTGACCGGATCGGTGCCCGCAAGCCCGTGCACCGTCAGGAATCCCAGCACGGCGAACGCGTACGCCTCCTTGGCGGCCGAAGGCAGCCCCAGCTTGTCGGAGGTGCGCACGGGCACCCCGGGCAGCCGTTCGCGGAGCATCGCCATGAGCACCGGGTTGCGCGTGCCGCCGCCGGAGGCGACGACCTCCGTGGCGCCCACCGACCGCACGGCGTCCGCGACCGTGCCGGCCGTCAGCGCGGTGAGCGTCGCCAGCACGTCCTCGGCGGACGGCCCCTCAAGGCAGGACGCCACACCAGCAGCGCGCAGATACCCGGCGTGGAACAGCTCCTTGCCGGTGGTCTTGGGTGCGGGCCGCGCGTAGTACGGCTCCGCGCGCAGCCGGTCCAGCAGTCGATCGTCCACCTGCCCGCGGGCGGCCAGCGCGCCGTCGGTGTCGTACGCCAGGCGCCCGCCGCTGAACTCGCGGGCCGCCGCGTCGGTCAGCGCGCACCCGGGCCCGGTGTCGAAGGCCGTTCCGTCGGGTGCGGTGAGGTTGGCGATCCCGCCGATGTTCAGCGCGACCGGCGTCCCCGGCCTGCCCCGCAGCCACAGCAGGTCGACCAGGCTGACCAGCGGCGCGCCCTGGCCCCCGGCGGCCACGTCCCGGGGCCGGAAGTCGGCGACGACGGGCAGCCCGGTCGCTTCGGCGATCCAGGCGGGCTGCCCGAGCTGCAACGTGCCGTGCACCCGGCCGCCGTCCACCCAGTGATAGACCGTCTGCCCGTGCGAGGCGATCAACGCGGCCTGCCCGCCGCACAGTTCACGGTCGGCGCGGACGGCCGCCGCCGCGAAGGCCTGCCCGATCCGGGTGTCGAGCCGGCACACCTCGGCGAGCGGCACGGCCGCCGGGGGCAGCGCCGCCGCGAGCGACTCCCGCAACCCGGCGTCGTACGACTCGCTCACCATCCCCAGCGGCTTCAGGGCGAGCACGTCACCCGTGAGGCGCAGCTCGGCCGCCGCCGCGTCAACGGCGTCGTACGACGTCCCCGACATCAGCCCGATCACCAGCATCCGCCCGACCCGCCTTTCTCGCAGGGTTCTTGAAGAGCGCCAGCATGCTGACCGCGCACGCGGCGGCCGCGTAGTACGCGGGCACGTCCACGCTCCCGGTCCGCTTCACGGCTTCCGTGATGATGAGGCCGGCGCACCCCGAGAACACGGCATTGGACAGGGAGTAGGCGAGTCCGAGGCCCGTGCAGCGCACGCGCGTGGGGAACATCTCGGCGAGCAGTGCGGGCCCCGGCCCGGCCATCAGCCCGACGACCGCGCCCGCGGCGCCCACGGCCACGCCCTTCACCAGGGCGGAAGCCCCCTCGTCCTGAAGGAGGTTGAGCAGCGGCACCGCCAGCAGCACCACGAGTCCCGCCCCCGTGAGCATCACCGGCCGCCGCCCGACGCGGTCGCTGAGCAGCCCCGCCGGGATGATCGTGACCGCGAACCCCAGGTTGGCCAGCACGGTGGCGATCAGCGCCTCCCGGAAGCCGGCGTGCAGCGCGGTCTGCAGATATGACGGCAGGACGACGAGGAAGGTGTACCCGGCCGCGGCCCACCCCATGACCCGCCCGGCGCCGAGCGCGATGGCGGGCAGGACGGCCCGCGCGGGCAGCCGCTCCACCGCCGCCTCCTGCTCACCACCGCTCCGCTCGCTCTGCTCCCGGAACGGCGGCGTCTCGTCCAGCCGCACCCGCAGCCACAGCGCGCCCAGTCCCATCGGCAGCGCGAGCAGGAAGGGCAACCGCCATCCCCACGCGGTGAGTTGGGGCTCGGTCAGCACGGTCGCAAGCCCGGCCGCCACGCCCGCCCCGCCCAGCAGCCCCAGTGCCACGGTGAACGACTGCCATGCGCCGTACAGCCCGCGCCGGCCCGGTGGCGCGAACTCGGTCATCACCGCGACCGCACCCCCGAACTCACCTCCCGCGGAAAGGCCTTGGACGACCCGCAGGAGCGTCAGCAGCCACGGTGCGAGGGCGCCGACCGCGGCGTACGTCGGCAGCGCACCGATCAGCGCCGTCGCCCCCGTCATCAGCGCGACCACCAGGATCAGCACCGGCCGCCGCCCGATCCGGTCGCCCAGCCGCCCGAACAGGGCCGCACCGACCGGACGGAAGAAGAAGGCCAGTGCGAAGGAGGCGTACGTCTTCACCAGTCCCTCGACCGGGCCGCCGCCGGTCGGGGTGAAGAACCGCTCCGCGATGACCGTGGCGAAGTAGCCGTAGACACCGAACTCGTACCACTCGATGAAGTTCCCCACCGACCCCGCGGCCAGCGCCCGCACGGACGGTCTGCCGCCGTCACTCCCGCTCTCTTCGACACTCGGCTTCATCAGCTTCACCAGCTTCTTCTTGGATCGTTGACTGCCCGTCAGATTCTCGCGGCCGGTTTGCGGTGGGCGCGCGCCGCCCGTCCGCAACCCCGGTCACCCGTCACGGCAATAGCTGCCCCGACCGGCCTGCGCTTACCCGGGAGGACGGCTAGGCTCGGGCCTGTAAGTCGTTCGGGCGACTTGGGGAGGTAACGGGATGACGGAGGCACGGCCCCGCGCGGCCGCCTCGGCTTCCCTGTGGGAGCGTGACCTGGAGGTCGCCGCCCTCACGCAAGCACTCGACGATCTGTGCTCCGACCGCTCGACCACGGGAAACCTGCTGGTCTTCCGCGGCGAGGCGGGACTCGGCAAGACCGCGCTCCTCGCCGAGACGCGCCGCCTGGCCGAACAGCGCGGCTGCACCGTGTGGTCCACCCGCGGCGGCGAGACGCTCAAGTCGGTCCCGTTCAATGTGGTGCGGCA
This sequence comes from Streptomyces sp. NPDC046805, assembly GCF_040645355.1. NCBI lineage: Bacteria > Bacillati > Actinomycetota > Actinomycetes > Kitasatosporales > Streptomycetaceae > Streptomyces > Streptomyces sp. NPDC046805. The sequence goes on from NZ_JBEYYC010000021.1 coordinate 72,424, forward strand.
GCTGCTGCAGCCCGCGCTGATCTCCCTGATGCCCGAGGAGGCCCGCGAGTACCTCGGTGACTGGTACGACATCGCGGGCCCCGCGCTCGGCATAGCCGACCCCGGTGGCCGGCAGGCCGACCCGCAGGGCGTGTGCGACGGCCTGGTCGCAGTCGTACGCCGACTGGCCAAGCGGGACTGGCCGTTGGTCCTGCTGATCGACGACGCGCACTGGGCCGACCTGGAGACGCTGCGCTGGCTCGCCGCGTTCGCCGAACGCCTCGACGACCTGCCCGTCTTGGTCGTCGTCGCCCGCAGGCCCGGCGAGGCGACCGGCGACAGCGCCCGCTACCTCGAGGCGGTCGCGGCTGCCGCGGACGGCCCGGTCGGCAACCTGAGCGAACTCACCCCGCAGGCCGCCGCCGGAATCACCGTCGCCACGCTGGGCGAGCACGCCGACGGCCCGTTCTGCCGCGAGGTGTGGGCCGTCACCGGCGGCAACCCGTACGAGACCGTCGAACTCCTCGCCAAGGTGCGGGACAGCGGGCTCGACCCCGTCGAGGCCCACGCCGGCGAACTGCGCGCACTCAACCGCTCGGCACGCGGCGGCGGACTCGTCGCCCGCCTGGAGGGCCTCGGCATCGACGCCACCCGGTTCGCCTGGGCGGCCGCCATCCTCGGCACCGGCATCACCCTGTGCCTGGTCGCCCGGCTCGCCACGTTGAACACCGACGAAGCGGTGCGCAGCGCCGAACTGCTGCGCACCGCCCGCATCCTCACCGAACTCGACCCCGCGGGCTTCCACGCGGCCGACGGCGAGCTGGAGTTCGTCAATCCGCTGATCGCCTCCGCCGTCTACAACTCGATCCCGGAAGCCCTGCGCACCGCCATGCACGGCATCGCCGCCCAGGTCGTCACCGACTCCGGACGCGGCGTCGCCGCGGCCTCCCGCCACCTCCTCCATGTGCACCCGGACGACGACGAGGAACTCGTCGAGCAGATGCGCGAAGCCGCCCGGGAGCACCTCGCCGTCGGCGCGCCCGACGCGGCCCGCCGCTGCCTGGAGCGCGCCCTGCTGGAACCGCCCCTGCCCCAGGTCCACGCGCGCGTGCTCTACGAACTGGGCTGCGCCACCCTCCTGACCGCGCCCGCGACCACCATCGACCACCTGCAGGCCGCGCTCGGCATGCGCGGCCTCGACGGCGCCGCACGCGTCGACGCCGTCTTCCGCCTCTCCCAGGCCCTGCTCCACAACGACCAGTTGGAGGAGGCCGTCCGCGTCGTCGAGGCCGAGAGCGCCCGGCACGAGCCGGGCCCCGCCCGGATGCGCCTGCAGGCCGTGCACTTCATGTGGGAGGGCATCCACGGCGAGAGCGCCTCACCCGACCGCTCCCGACGCCTCGCCGGCCTCGCCGGGACCTGCACCGGCCGCGACAACTCCGAACGCGCCCTGCTGATCCTGCGCGCCTTCGACGCCATGGCCCACGGCGAGAGCGCCGACGAGGTCGTCGACCTGTGCGACCGCGCCCTCGTCAACGGGCGCCTCGCCCCCCGGTCTCGGCTGGACCGACACCGAGTGGGGCATCGAACTGCTGATGATGCTGGGCAGTTGCTACGCCTACACGGACCGCCTGGACCGGGCGGAGAGCCTCTTCTCCGAGGCCCTGCGGGCCTACACGTCGGCCGGCTGGAGCGGCGGCCACCTCTCCCTCGCCAACGCGTACCTCGGCCTCGCCTACCGCCGGCAGGGCCGCCTCCGCGACGCCGAGACCATCCTGCGCGAGTCGCTGCGGCTGGCCGAGCGCGTCGGCCGCGGCCTGCCGCTGTACTGGTCGGCCACGTGCGGCCTGATCGACACCCTGCTCGCCCGCGGCCACGTGGAGGAGGCCTCGGCCATCGCCGACCAGTACGGCTTCGCACCGCCGTACCCCTCGACGATCGTCCTGCCGGACCACCGCTCGGTACGCGGCCGTCTGCTGCTCGCGGTAGGCCGTACCGAGGAAGGCATCGAAGAACTCGAGGCCGCCGAGAAGACTGCGGCCTCCCGGGGCGGCCACAACCCGGTGTCGGCCCCCTGGGCCGTCGACCTGACCCAGGCCCTCACCGCGACGGACCCGGCCCGCGCGGCCCAACTCGCCGCCGACGTCCGCCGCCAGGCCGAACGCTTCGGTACGGAGACCGCCATCGGCGAGGCCCTGCGCTGCGAGGCGGCCCTGGAAGGAGGCCAGCCCGCCGTACGCCTGCTGGCCCGGGCCGTGGCCTACCTGGAGGCTTCCCCCTGCCAGTACGAACACGCGGCCGCCCGCATCGAGTACGGCACGGCAGCGCGCTCGATCGCCGACCTCAACAGGGGCCTGGCACTGGCCCGTTCGTGCGGCGCGGACGGTCTGGTGACCCGGGCGAGGCAGGTATTGGAGACGGGCCGAGGCCTGCGCTGACGCCGCTGACGCACGGCACATCGAGTGATCCCGGACGAGGCGGGTTCACTTCGGGTCGCGGTTGAACTGCGAGGTGGACCAGAGGTAGCCGAGCACGGTGAGGCCGAGACACCACGCGACGGCGAGCCATCCGTTGTTGCCGATCCCGGTGCCGAGGAGGAGTCCGCGCAGGGTCTCGATGGCGGGCGTGAACGGCTGGTACTCGGCGATCGGCTGGAACCAGCCCGGCATCGCGTCGATGGGGACGAAGGTGCTGGAGATGAGGGGCAGGAGGATCAGGGGCATCGCGCTGTTGCTTGCGGCTTCGGCGTTGGGGCTGCTCAGGCCCATGCCGACGGCGATCCAGGTGAAGGCCAGGGCGACCAGTGCGAGCAGTCCGAGTGCCGCCAGCCATTCCAGGAGGGTGGCGTCGGTGGAACGGAAGCCGATGGCGACACCGACGGCGCCGACGAGGACGACGCTGATGACGGTTTGCAGGACGCTGCCGACGACGTGTCCGAAGAGCACGGATCCGCGGTGGATGGCCATGGTGCGGAAGCGGGCGATGATGCCCTCGTTCATGTCGGTGGAGACGGAGACCGCGGTGCCGATCGTGGTGGAGCCGATGGTCATGAGCAGGATGCCGGGGACGATGTAGGCGATGTAGGCGGAGCGACCTCCGCCGCCGATGCCCGCGCTCATCGCGTCGCCGAAGATGTAGACGAAGAGCAGGAGCAGCATGATCGGGGTGAGCAGCAGGTTCAGGGTGAGGGAGGGGTAGCGCCGGGCGTGCAGGAGGTTGCGGCGCAGCATGGTGGAGGAGTCGCGGACGGCGAGGGCGAGGGAGCTCATCGGGCGGTCTCCTTGGGCTGGTTGGGGATGCCGGCACGGTCGGTCAGGGCGAAGAAGACGTCGTCGAGGTCGGGGGTGTGCACGGTCAGCTCGTCGGCCTCGATGCCGACGGAGTCCAACTGGTCGAGGATGGACCGCAGTTCGCGCTGGCTGCCGTCGCTGGGGATCCGCAGGGCGAGGTCTGCGTCGTCCCGGGAGGCCTCGCGGAGCGCGGAGGCGGCGGACCGGTAGGCGGCGGGGTCGGTGAAGCGGAGGCGGACGTGTCCGCCGGGGACGAGCCGCTTGAGCTCCTCGGCGGTGCCTTCGGCGGCGATCGTGCCGTCGTGGAGGACGGCGATGCGGTCGGCGAGTTCGTCGGCCTCCTCCAGGTACTGGGTGGTGAGGAAGACGGTGACCCCGCCGGTGACGAGCTCGCGGATGATCTGCCACATGGTGTGCCGGGAGCGCGGGTCGAGGCCGGTGGTCGGCTCGTCGAGGAAGATGATCCGCGGGCTGCCGACCAGGGTCATGGCGATGTCGAGGCGGCGCTTCATGCCGCCGGAGTAGCTGGAGGCGGGCTTCTTCGCCGCCTCGGTGAGGTCGAAGCGCTCCAGCAGTTCGGCGGTGACCCGCCGCCCCTCCTGCTGGGAGAGGCGGTGCAGGTCGGCCATGAGGAGCAGGTTCTCCTCGCCGGTGATCAGGCCGTCGACGGCGGAGAACTGCCCCGTCACGCCGATCGCGGCGCGCACGGCTTGCGCCTTGGTGGCGAGATCGTGGCCGCCGACGCGGACCTGGCCGGAGGCGGGGTCGGGGGAGATGAGGGTGGAGAGGATCCTGACGGCGGTGGTCTTGCCGGCGCCGTTCGGGCCGAGCAGGGAGAAGATCGTTCCTTCCTCGACGGCCAGGTCGACGCCGTCGAGGACGGTCTGGTCGCCGTAGGACTTCCGCAGCCTGTTCGCCGCGATGGCCAAGCCGGTCATGAATGAACTCCTTTGGAATCTGAGGGCGTTCAGAGGCTTCGGGCGGTGATGTCGCCGTGGGAGGTGGTGGCGCGGATGTCGAGCTCGGCGGTGCCGTCGTTCTTGAGGGAGTTGCTGACGCGGCCGTGGTCGGTGCCGGCGTCGAGGGCGGCGGAGACTCCGTGGGCGGCGGCCACCGTGATGTCGCCGGACTGGGTGCGGAGCACGACCGTGCCGCGCACGGCCTCGGCGATCTGGATGTCGCCCCTCGGGGTGCTGATCTCCGCGGGGCCGCCCAGCCGGCCGACCTCGACGTCACCGTCGGTCGCGGTGAGGCGGAGGCTCGCGGTCTCGTCGAGCTTGATCCGGCAGTACGCGCCTTCGAAGGCGACGTCGCCGAGGCGGCCGACGCCGCGCAGTTCAGTGCCGGCGGCCTTGCCCTCGACGCGGGAGCCGGCGGGCAGTTGGACGGTGACCTCCAGCGCACCGGAGGGGCCGAAGAGCTGGTTCCTGGGCTCGGGCGTCCGGATCCGCAGGATACCGTCGGCGTAGGCGACGTCGATCTGCTCCGCCGCCTTCACGTCACGGATCTTGGAGGGGTTGGCGGGCAGGACCTCGACCCTGGTGTCGGCGCGGTCGGCGGCGATGAACTGGACGCGCCCGGCGGGGATGTCGAGGACGACCGAGACCGGGGCCGGGGTGTCGAACTTCTGCATCGTGCTCTCCTTCGTCTTCATGTTTCCGATGACGGAAAAGCTACGTTGCATTCATAGTCCCGGCAACAGACTCGTTGCGCGGAATCACCATAATCACAGGTGAGTTCAGGGAAATCGTTGCAACGGTTCTGAATCTAACGCAACGCCCCTCCCCGGCTTCGTTGCAATGGATCGAAAGTGAACGCTATATTGGCAGACACCGCAGACCATGAAGGAGGCCGCGATGCCGGGAGGCAGGCTCACCCAGCAGGAACGCCAGCAGATCGCACTGGGACTGGCCGACGACCTCGCCTACGCGGAGATCGCCAGACGCCTCGACCGCCCGACCTCGACCGTCACGCGCGAGGTCATGCGCAACGGCGGCCCCGCCGCCTACCGCGCCGACCTCGCCCACCGCGCCACCGAACGCCGCGCCCACCGCCGCAGGCAAGTCGCGCCAAGGGGGTCGAAGGCGCCCCTGGAGGCCCATGGGCGCGACAGCGAGGCCCTGCGCGAGTACGAGGAGGCGTTCACCACCCTCCTCATGCAACAGGGCCTGCCCAAGATGGCGTCCCGGGTGCTGGTCTGCCTCTACACCAGTGACTCCGGCAGCCTCACTGCGTCCGAACTCGTCCAGCACCTCCAGGTCAGTCCGGCGTCCGTCTCCAAGACCATCGGGCTCCTCGAGAGCATGAACCTCGTCCGCCGGGAGCGCGACGAACGCCGCCGCGAGCGCTACGTCGCCGACAACGACGTCTGGTACCAGGGGATGATCGCCAGCGCCCGAACCCACGCCCAGCTCGCCGAGACCGCACGACAGGGCGTCAGCATCCTCGGCCCCGACACCCCGGCCGCCATTCGCCTCGAGAACATCGCCCGCTTCGTCGACTTCGTCGGCGAAAGCATGATTCGCGCCGCGGAGCAAGCCCGCGAAGTCCTCTGCACGAGGCCCGAAACGACCTCGGACGGCACTGCCAAGCCGTAGCGTGCGGTGGTGATCATTCATCAAGGGGCACGTCTGGGTGCGGAAGCCGCACATCGTCTGGCGCGGACCGGACTCTACGAGTTCGAACCGGGGCTGTCGGACGCCGAGTTCGCGCGCATCGAGGGCGAGTACGGCTTTGAGTTCGCGGACGACCACCGTGCGTTCCTCGCGGCCGGCCTTCCGGTGAACGTCCCTCCAGAGGAGGGACAGACCTGGTCGGATCCTTGGCCCGACTGGCGCGGCGGGGATCCGGACAGGCTGCGCGATCGGCTCGGCCGGCCGGTGAAGGGCGTCCTCCTGAGCGTCGAGCACAACGGCTTCTGGTACGAGGGCTGGGGTGAGCGTCCGGACGACCGCGCGGCGGCACTGGCCACGGCCCGGCAACGTCTCGCGGACGCACCGGTGTTGGTGCCCGTGTATGGCCATCGGTATCTCCCGGCCGGCCGCGGGAGCCACGGGCATCCGGTGCTCTCGCTGTGGCAGACCGACGTCATCTACTACGGGCTGGACCTGGTCGACTACATGCACCGGGAGTTCGACGAGGCACGCGGCGACGTCGACGAGAGCTGGAACCCGAGAGCAACGGTCGCCTTCTGGCGGGACCTTCTCTGACTCGTGGTCAGCCCGGTAACCCGTAGGTGCTACTTGCTACTTGCTACTTGCTACTTGGTACGTCCGATCTGCCGGAACCATCGGATCTCACCGTCGTGCCACTCGTCGGTGGGCGTGAGTCCGGCGGCGGTGGCCACGGCGGCGGATGCCTGATGTTCCGGGTGGATGTGGGCGATGACGGCCTGCACCGGTACCGGCTGCCGGCTGAGCCACGCGACGAGTTCCCGGGCCGCTTCGGTGGCGATGCCTCTGCCCTGCCACGCGGTCCCCACCACCCAGGCGATCTCGGCGATGAGACCGGGGCCTGGGCCGGAGGGGCCGATCGTCGCCTGGACCGTGCCCGTCAAGCAGGCCTCGTCGCGGTGCCGGATCACCCAGTTCAGCCAGGTGACGGACGGATCGGGTGAGCCTGCGGTCATGCGCTGGTAGCGGGAGTGCAGGGCTTGCGGAGTGTCCGGGGCGCCGCCGATGAAGGTGTGCAGGGACGGATCGGACAGCACCGCGGCCATCTCCTCCGCGTGCGCGACACGAAGCGGCAGCAGGTCCAGCCGTACGGTCCTGAGGGCCTCGGCCGTGAGGCGAGGGGCGTTCAGTCGCGACTGCTGTTGCATGTGGCTCTCTCTCCTTCGTCGGCGTCAAACTACCGCCATTCGAAGGCAGTTGCTCGATGAGCTATGCGTCCCATACGCGATCGAGGGGCCCCGCCCTCCGCATTTTCGTCCCGGCGATCAGCCCGCAGTCGGTGCGAAGACCACCCACACCTGGCCCTGGGCGAAGTTCAGCGGCGCGCCCTCCGGTGTCGTGAACGTGGTGCCCTCGTCGGCCCTGGCGCGCGACCAAGTGGCATCGAAGGCACGACCGTTGCGCAGTACCTCCGCCTTGCCCGAGCCCACCGTCTCCGTGTACGGCGTGTTGTTGCCGAGGAAGTCGTGGAACGCGGACGGGCGCACCTTGACGTGCTGCACGACGACCGTCGCCGGAGCCACCTGCTGTCCGCCGGATGTGACGGTGGGGGTGGAGGAGCCGTCCATGGAGACCAGCCAGCGGGACCGGGCCGCGGACCAGGTGAAGGTGAAGCCGGCCGCCGGATAGCGCACGGTGAGGGAGTTCTGCGGCCGGCCGCCCGAGGGGGCCGCGCCGTAGGTGAAGCCGGCCGTGAGCGCGGTTGTGCCCGGCGTGGAGGGCAGCAGCGCCTTCGGGTGCAGGTAGAGGTTGTGGGGCGCGGGGCGATCAGGGGCGCGGAAGAAGGCGTCGGACGTGTTGTCCGGTGTACGGGGTTGGAGCGGGGCCTTGTCGATCAGGGGGAGCAGCTTGCTCTGGGCTCCGGAGAAGGCGAGGGTCGGCTTGTCGAACTGGCGCAGGAGTTCCAGGTCCGACTCGCGGGCGCTGCGCACCGGTCCGACGGCGTCGGGGAGCTTGGACGCGTACACCGCCACGAGGCGGCTCAGGCCGCCCTCGACCTGCTCGGCGTAGACGACGTCAGCGGAGTCCAGGCCCGTCTGCGGGCGGGCCATGCTCGCATTGTCGATCTTCACCGCGAGGACCGGACCGGTGCCCTTGGGGCCGCCCTGCGCGATGCTGTGTCTCGGCACCGGTCTCTTGCTCGGGGCGCCGCCAGGGCTGCGGTTGTCCACGGACGCGCCGCCGGTGTGCGTCGTACAGCCCGTCATGAGGGAGGTCGTCACCGTGGCGGCCAGCAGGACCGCCGTCGTCGCCGCGCGCCGTGTGCGCGTTCCGTGCCCCATACCCATGATTGCCGCGATTGCCACCGTTGCCGCCAATTCTGTGTCATTGATTGTGCGGTTATCAGGCCATCAGTGCCTATACCCGATTCTTTCTGATCGCGAGCGGGTCTGGGCCGTTCGGCTCAGACCCCACTGCTTATGGGGGCACGTCAGTCGCTTCGTGGACCCAGGATCTCCGCCAGGTCGTAGCCCACCGGCTCCTCCAGCTGGGCGTACGTGCAGCTCTCGGGTGTGCGGTCCGGGCGCCAGCGGCGGAAGCGGGCCGTGTGCCGGAAGCGGGCTCCGTTCTCCATGTGGTCGTACGCCACCTCCGCCACCCGCTCCGGCCTGAGCGGGACCCACGACAGGTCCTTCTTGCCGGACCAGCGGCTCGGTGCCCCGGGCAGTCGGGCCGTCTCGTGGGCGGCCTCGTCCGACCAGGCCGCCCACGGGTGCTCGGACGCGTCGTCCAGGCGCAGCGGCTCCAGCTCCTCGACCAGCTCGGCGCGCCGCTTCATGGAGAAGGCGGCGGCCACGCCCACGTGCTGCAGGACGCCCCGGTCGTCGTACAGGCCGAGGAGCAGCGAGCCGACCACCGGGCCGCTCTTGTGGAAGCGGTAGCCGGCGACCACGACGTCCGCCGTGCGCTCGTGTTTGATCTTGAACATGGCGCGCTCGTCCTGCCGGTAGCGCAGGCCGGGCGGCTTGGCGATGACGCCGTCAAGACCCGCCCCCTCGTACTGCTCGAACCACTGCCGGGCCACCTCGATGTCGGTGGTCGCCGGCGCCAGGTGCACGGGTGCCGTCACGCCGGACAGCGCCCTGGTGAGCAGGGCGCGCCGGTCCGTCAGCGGGACGTCCAGGAGCGACTCGTCGTCCAGCGCGAGGAGGTCGAAGGCGACGAAGGAGGCGGGGGTCTTCTCGGCCAGCATGCGCACCCGGGAGTCCGCCGGGTGGATGCGCTCGGTCAGCGCGTCGAAGTCGAGCCGGCCCTCGCGGGCGATCACGATCTCGCCGTCCAGAACGCAGCGCTCGGGCAGCCGCTCCTTCAGCGCCGCCACCAGTTCCGGGAAGTACCTGGTCAACGGCTTGCCGGTACGGCTCCCGAGCTCGATCTCGTCCCCGTCGCGGAACACGATCGCCCGGAAACCGTCCCACTTCGCCTCGTAGTGCATGTCCGGCGGGATCTTCGCCACCGACTTGGCGAGCATCGGTTTCACGGGCGGCATCACCGGGAGGTCCATGTTCCGATTCTGTGCGTGTTCGGTCCATGTCGCCCGGGGTGCGTGCCCTGGGCGGTACGCCTAGCGTGGCCGCATGGGTGACGCGGTGGAACTGGAAGCGGGCGGCCGGACCGTACGGCTGTCCAGTCCCGGCAAGGTCTTCTTCCCGGAGCCCGGATTCACCAAGCTGGACCTCGCCCGGTACTACATCGCGGTCGGGCCCGGCATCCTGCGCGCCCTGCGCAACCGGCCCACCACCCTGGAACGCTATCCGGACGGGGTGACCGGAGAGTCCTTCTTCCAGAAGCGGGCGCCCAAGAACATGCCCGACTGGATCCCCACCGCCCACATCACCTTCCCCAGCGGGCGCAGCGCGGACGAGATGTGCCCGACCGAGGAGGCGGCCGTGCTGTGGGCCGCGCAGTTCGGGACGCTCACCTTCCACCCGTGGCCGGTGCGGCGCGACGACGTCGACCATCCCGACGAACTCCGCATCGACCTCGACCCGCAGCCCGGCACCGACTACGACGACGCCGTACGCGCGGCCTTCGAACTGCGCGCCGTGCTCCAGGAGTTCGGCGGGCTGCGCGGCTGGCCCAAGACCTCCGGCGGCCGCGGCCTGCACGTGTTCGTGCCCATCGAGCCCCGCTGGACCTTCACGCAGGTGCGGCGTGCCGCGATCGCCGCGGGCCGGGAGCTGGAACGGCGGATGCCGGACCGGGTCACGACCAAGTGGTGGAAGGAGGAGCGCGGCGAGCGGATCTTCGTCGACTACAACCAGACCGCGCGTGACCGCACCATCGCGTCCGCCTATTCGGTACGACCGCGGCCGTACGCCACCGTCTCCGCGCCCCTGCGCTGGGAGGAGGTCGGCGAGGCACGCCCCCGCGACTTCGATCTCGCGACGATGCCCGCGCGCTTCGCCGAACTCGGCGATGTGCACGCGGACATGGACGACCACGCCTACTCCCTCGACGCGCTCCTGGAGCTCGCGCGCAAGGACGAGCACGACCACGGGCTCGGCGACCTGCCGTACCCGCCCGAGTATCCGAAGATGCCGGGGGAACCCAAGCGGGTACAGCCGAGCCGTGCGAAGAAGAAGGCGCAGGAGGAGGCGCGGGAAGAGGCGCCCCCGCCGTGACCTACAGCTCCTTGATCCTGATGTCGCGGTACGAGATCACATCCGTCGTGCTGTGCACCTGGAGCCCGATGTAGCCGGAGGCGAACCGCCGGCCGTCCGTGCCCGGGTCGTCGGCGCGGGGCGGGTAGAACTCCTGGCCGCCCGTGTTGTCGAACTCGTTGATCAGGACGCCGTTGCGGTACACCGAGTAGTGCTGGTCGACCACGCGGATCTCGTAGTCGTTCCAGGTGCCCTTCGGGGTGACGCCGGCGCCCTCGAGCCCGACCCGGTCGAACCCGTAGATCGAGCCCGTCTTGTACATGTCGCCGTCGGGCCGGTCGAGCACCTGCACCTCGTGCCCGTACTTGATGGCGACCCACTCCGGCCGCGGCTCCTCCGGGTGGTCGTGGACCCAGGGGAAGCGCACGAACACACCCGAGTTGGCGTTTCCCGTGCCCGGGGCGTCGTCACGCCACTGGAGCTTGAGCGAGAAGTCGCCGTACTTGCGCTGCGGGTACCACAGCATGCCCAGTCCGCCGGTGGTGGTGCCGCTCGTGACCGTCCCGTCGGGGTTCAGCCCGAACGAACCGCCGCCCACGTGTTCCCACTGGGCGAAGGAATCGGAGCTGCCGTCGAAGATCTTGCGGTAGCCGGTGGTCTGGCCGGGCTTGCCGATCCCGGACTGGCGGGCCGCCTTCTGGATCGCCGCGTCCTCGCGCTTGTCGATGACCCCTTCCGCAAGCAGCTTGTCCAGGACCGTCTTGACGTGCTTCAGGAACAGCGCCTGGGACGTCCACTCCTTCTCGTCCTCGATCAACTCGTTGATACGGCACCGGTTGTTCGTGACCCGGTTGGGCACGCCCGAGTCGACCGTACCGACGATGACCGTCAACCGCTCGTCGAACTCCGGGCAGTCGGGCGGGGGTACCCCGCCTCCGGGCACGACCGTGAAGCTCACGGTCCGTGGTTCGGCCGTGTTGCCCGCCTTGTCGGTCGCCCGGTACGCCACAGTGTGCGCGCCGACGCGGTCGACGACGACCGGCCCGCCGTAGGCGAGATAGGGACCGCCGTCCAGCGAGTACTCGACGGCCGCGACACCCGAACCGCCTTCGTCCGTCGCGCTCACGGTCACCTTGGCGCTCCCGACGTACGCCCCGTCGGAGTTCCGCGTGCCGTCGACGCTCACGCCCGTCACCGGGGGAGTGGTGTCCTGTGCGGGCGGTGCGACGACCGTGAACTCGACGCTCTTGTCGGTGGCGGTGTTGCCCGCCTTGTCGGTGGCCCGGTAGTGCACGGTGTGCGCGCCGAGTTGGTGCACCATCACCGGTGCGGTGTAAGGCTGCCAGGCGCCGGAGTCGACCGCGTACTCGATGGTGTTGACCCCGGAACCGGTGTCGGAGGCCGAGACCGTGACCGTGGCCATGTCGAGATAGGCCCCGTCGGCGTTGCGTTCGCCGCTGACCGTCGCCGAGGTGTCCGGCGGTGTCGTGTCGTCCGACGGCGGCGCGACGACCGTGAACGCCACGCTCTTCTCCGCGGCGGTGTTGCCGGCCTTGTCGGTGGCCCGATAGCGGACCTTGTGGTCGCCGACCTGGTCGATCACCACGGGTGCGGTGTACGGCTGCCAGGCGCCCGTGTCACCGACCGCGTACTCGATCCGGTCCACGCCCGAGCCGCCCTCGTCGCTCGCCGTGACCGTCACGCTCGCCGAACCGACGTACTGGCCCTGAGCGTTGCGTGTGCCGTCCACGTTCGCTGACGTCGCGGGCGCCGTGGTGTCCGTGCCGCCGCCCTCGGTCACCACCAGGATGCCCTGCATCTGGCCGTGGCCGGGGATCGTGCAGTGGTAGAAGTAGCGGCCCGGGGTCAGGGTGACCTCGGCCGTGTGGCGACCGCCCTGGTCGTCGTACGGGCCCGCGAGGATGTTGAGCTGGACGTCGCTGTTGTACTCGGGGTCGGACGTCTCGAAGGTCAACGTGTGCGGCATGCCCATGGTGTTGCCGGTCGCCGCGCTGTTCTCGAAGACGATCGTCGCCGCACCGGCCACCGCCGTCGTGGGCGCCGAGGCGTACTTGGTGATGTCGTCGCCGGCCGTCCAGGTCAGCACCTGGGCGGCGGCGGCCCGGGCGGGAGCCTCGGGGCGCGCATCGGCGGGCGTGACGTGCAGCCCGAGCATCATCAGCAGGGCGGCCAACAGGACCGTCCAGACTCTTCGTTGACGTCGCCGCATCCACGGTCGGTATGTCACTGTTCCCCCCTCGCCAGCTGGTCGGCGGCCGGCGTCGGACCGCCTCCGGTGTAGGTGACCCGCCACAGCGCCGACTTGGAGTCCGAGGTGAAGAAGCCCCGGCCGTAGTCGAGGACGTACAGCGCGCCGTCCGGGCCGAACTTCCAGTCCATGAGGTTCTTGATGCCGTCGTTGCCGACCGGCACGATCTTCTTCAGCGACTCCGAGTGCACCGGCAGCCCGCCGTCTCCTTGCGTCCTCGGGTCCATGAGCACGGCGTTGCGCGGCTGGCTGCCGTCGTAGAAGTCGCCGACGAACCACTTGTCGTCCCAGTACGAGGGCCACTTCACGTCGCTGGTGCTCGCCGTGTCGTAGCGGTAGACGGGCCCGTTCATCGCCGCCTGACCGCCGCCCTTCAGCCACGGCAGCCGGTAGGTGGCCTCCTCCTTCTTGTACGAGGGGATGCCGTTCGCGTCACGCGGGTAGTCCGGGGCGCCGCCCTGCGGCGAGTACCAGATGTTGTTGCCGGTGACCGGCGGGAGGTCGACGAGGCCGTCGTTATTCGGCGACTCGTTCTTCGGGTGGTCGCAGTCGTACCAGCCGAGCGGCTGCGACGGGTCGGGCAGGTTGCGGTCCCGGTAGGGCTGCTTGTTGCCCATGCAGTACGGCCAACCTCGGTTGCTCGCCTTGGTGATGACGGCGAACGTGTCGTACTTGGCCGGCCCCCAGACCGTCGACGGCTCGCCCGCGTCCGGGCCGACCCAGCCCGCGTACAGGATGTCGGTGGTCTTGTCGACGAAGATGCGCGCCGGGTTGCGCACGCCCATGACGTAGATCTCGCCGCGCGTCTTGCCGCCGCCCTCGGCGGTCTCCCTGCCGGTGAAGAGATTGCCCTCCGGGAGCGTGTACGTCCCGTCCGGCTCCGGATGGATGCGCAGGATCTTGCCGTTGAGGTTGTGGGTGTTGCCGGCGGTGCGGCGCGCGTCGGCGAAGGACACGCCCTTGTAGTTGGGCTGCGGGTTGTTGCCCGAGTAACCGCCGCTGAAGCCGCTGGAGTTGTTGTCACCCGTGGCGATGTACAGGTTGCCCTTCGAGTCCCAGGTCATCCCGCCGCCCGCGTGGCAGCAACTGTGCACCTGTACGGGCCACTTGAGAAGCACCTTCTCGCTGCCGAGGTCCAGCTTGTTCGTGGCGAGGTCGAGGGTGAAGCGGGAGACGCGGCGCTCGGCCGTCTGTGTGTCCCGGTCGAGCTGGGAGTGGGGCGTGTAGTGCAGGTACACCCAGCCGTTCTGCTCGAAGCGCGGGTCGATCTCGATGCCGAGCAGTCCCTCCTCGACCTTGGTCAGCTCGTCGCCGCCGCCCTTGTTGCCGAACACCGACAACTCGCCCGCCAGCGTGACCTTCTTGGTCTTCGGGTCGTAGACGTGGATCTGCCCGTTGCCCTTGCCGACGTCGGGGTTGTTCCAGTCGGTGATCACGGGATGGGAGGAGTCGGCGCCGCCGCGGCCGATGTAGAGCACCCGGCCGTCGGGCGCGGTGACCAGGCCGTGCGGTTCGCCGATCTGGTCGTTCTGGCCGGGCTGGTTGGGCGGGGTGAGGCGTTCGGCCTTGTAGTTGGCGGTGATGGTCGCCTTGCAGTCGGCCCGCACCAGCCTGGTCGTCCACAGCAGGGCGCCGCGCAGGTGGTCGCGGAAGTCCGTCTCGTCGTACGACGACACCGTGCCCCCCATGCCGGTGTAGAAGGACCGGCCGCCGTCGTAGTCCCGGCACCAACTCACCGGGTGATCCCAGCCATTGGCGCCAGCGCCCGGCTGGTACGTCGACTCGCGCACCCGTGCCACGGTGTGCACGTCCCCGGACGGGTTCTTCACCCAGTTGAGCCACTGATCGGGGCGCTTCCACTGGAGCGGCAGGTCCTTGGTGGCCGGATGCTGTCGGTCGCCGACCTCAACCGTGGCCCGCTGCACGGTGGTTGGGCTGCCCGTGGCCGGGCGGGCGCCGACGAGACCGGTGAACCAGTCCGAGTACGGCTCGGCGCGGGCCGCGTCATGGATGCCGACGAAGCCGCCGCCCGCCTCCATGTAGGACTCCAGTCCCGCTTCCTGCTCCGGGTCGAGGACATCTCCGCCGCCGGTCAGGAAGACCACCGAGTTGTAGCGGCCGAGCTTCGTGGCGTCGGTGAAGATCGATGCGTCGTCGGTCGCCTCGGCCTTGAAGCGCCGGTTCGCCGGGCCGGACAGGCCGATCTTCTCGATCGCCTCGATCCCGGCGTTCACCACCGGCGACTCCTCCCCGGCCGCGGCGGAACCGTAGAAGATCAGCACCCGCACGTTCGCGCCGCCCGGCGGCGACTTGATCGACATCGTTGTCAGGGGCGGCTCCGGCGCCGGGCGCGCGTGCGCGGCGGGGCCCGAGAGCAGTCCCCCCGCGACGACTCCGGCGGTCACGGTGGCCACCCAGACGCGTCTCTTCGTGCTTCTTGCGCTCAACCCTCGTAAGTGCATGGGCACCTCCTCGGTCACGGCAACAGCGCCACGAAAGGTAGGCCCCTTTGCGCGACTCGCCAATACCTATGACCGCGATCGCACGAACTTTGTCCTGACTGTGGATAAACGGGTGTGCGCCCGGTATCGTCTGACAGGTTCATCACAGATGTGCTCCGTGAAGTCCGTTGAGAGGATGGGGAGTTCGGCATGGACAGACGCGGGTTCAACCGACGGGTACTACTCGGTGGCGTCGCCGTCGCGACATCGTTGTCGTTGGCCCCCGAGTCCGCCCGCGCCGAAGGACGGACGAGCACGGCACCGGCAGGCGGCGAGGTCAGACACCTCAAGCTGTACGCCGAGAGGCTCGCCGACGGGCAGATGGGCTACGGCTTCGAGAAGGGCAAGGCGAGCGTGCCCGGTCCGCTGATCGAGCTCACCGAGGGCGACACGCTGCACATCGAGTTCGAGAACACCATGGACGTCGCCGCGAGCCTGCACGTGCACGGCCTCGACTACGAAGTATCCAGCGACGGAACCAAGTTGAACCACAGCGACGTCGAGCCAGGTGGCACCCGCACCTACACCTGGCGCACCCACGCCCCCGGCCGGCGGGGCGACGGCACCTGGCGGGCGGGCAGCGCGGGCTACTGGCACTACCACGACCACGTGGTCGGCACCGAGCACGGCACCGGCGGCATCCGCAAGGGCCTCTACGGCCCGGTGATCGTCCGCCGCAAGGGCGACGTCCTGCCCGACCGCACGTACACCGTCGTCTTCAACGACATGACCATCAACAACCGCCCGCCGCACACCGGTCCGGACTTCGAGGCCACGGTCGGCGACCGCGTCGAGTTCGTGATGATCACGCACGGCGAGTACTACCACACGTTCCACCTGCACGGTCACCGCTGGGCCGACAACCGCACCGGCCTGCTCATCGGCCCCGACGACCCCAGTCAGGTGATCGACAACAGGATCGTGGGCCCGGGAGACTCCTTCGGTTTCCAGGTGGTGGCGGGGGAGGGCGTCGGCGCGGGTGCCTGGATGTACCACTGCCACGTCCAGAGCCACTCCGACATGGGGATGGTGGGCCTGTTCCTGGTGAAGAAGCCGGACGGGACGATCCCTGGGTACGAGCCTCACGGATCCCACGAGTCCGCTGCGCCCCAAGAGCCCGACGCGTCCCACGCGTTCCACGCGCACTAGGCCGGCCCCGATCCGCCTAGATCGGATGATGACGGCCCCACGCCAGGCTCACCACGGGTGCCGCAATCCCGACCACGACCATGGCCGCCGCGGTGACCCAGTACCGTGGTCCCTGCCCCAGGAGCAGTACGGACACCGCGCCCAGTGCGGTTCCCAGGCTCAGACTCAGCGCCACCCACCACTCCTTGCGGCGGATCAGCCCGGGAACGGAGTACAGGGTCACGATGGCCCCCACCCACATCGCGGCCTCGTAGAGCCCCCCGCCCTCCGGAAGGGTCCAGCCGCCGTGCCGCCCGTGACCGTGGTAGACGAAACCCAGATGCACCGCCCCGGCCACGCCCCAGCACAACGCGCTCGCCGCCGCTGCCCCGATCAGTGCTCTCCACCCCTTGGTCATACGGCGGATGCTAGATCCGCAGGGTCTGGTCGGAACAGGCCCGCACGCCCCCGGGCTATCCTGACGCGCAACTGCGGTGAGGAGTCCCGAAGTGACCGAGGCAGTGTCGCGTCCCACGTTGGAGGCCGTGGCCGCACGGGCGGGGGTGTCGCGGGCCACCGTGTCCCGGGTGGTGAACGGCGGGGGCGGGGTCAGGGAACCCCTCGCCGAGCGCGTTCGGCGGGCCGTGGACGAGCTCGGTTACGTGCCCAACCAGGCGGCGCGCAGCCTGGTGACGAGGCGGCACGACGCCGTCGCCGTCGTCGTCGCCGAACCGGAGACACGTGTCTTCGCCGACCCCTTCTTCGGGCTGCAACTGCGCGGAATAAGCAAGGAGTTGACGGCCCACGACAACCAGCTCGTCCTGCTGCTGACCGAAGGCCGCGACGACCACGTGCGCGTGGCCCGCTATCTCGCCGGTGGCCATGTCGACGGTGCGCTCGTCTTCTCCCTGCACCTGGACGATCCACTGCCCGGACTGATCCAAGGCGCCGGTGTGCCCACGGTGTTCGGCGGGCGGCCCGGATGGAGCGACGGCACGCACGGCCCTGTCTTCGTCGACAGTGACAACCGGGGCGGCGCCCGTGACGCCGTACGGCATCTGCTCGGACTCGACCGGACCCGGATCGCGCACATCACCGGCCCTCTCGACCAGACGTCCGCGGTGGACCGGCGCGACGGGTACCGGGACGTCACGCAGGACGCCGATCCGCAGCTCGTCGCGGAGGGCGACTTCACCTCGGCCGGCGGTGAGCGCGCCATGCGGGAACTCCTCGACCGCCGCCCGGACCTGGACGCCGTGTTCGCCGCCAACGACCTCAGCGCCTCCGGTGCCCTGCGCGTGCTGCGCGCGAGCGGACGGAGGGTGCCCGAGGACGTCGCCGTGGTCGGCTTCGACGACATGTTGCCCGTCGCCGAACAGACCGACCCTCCCCTGACGACGATCCGTCAGGACATCGAGGAGATGGGCCGGTTGATGGCCCGGCTGCTGCTGAGCGGCCCGGACCGGAGTGATCAGGACGAGAACGCGGCGGGTGCGCCGTCGGGCGTCGTCCTGCCGACGACACTCGTACGGCGCGCCTCCGCCTAGGGCCTTTCTTCCGGATCAGGCTGGCTCCAATTGACCACGCCTCCTGGCCGACCCGAGCGGGGTCTGGTGCGTGCAGCTGCAAGGCGGGGGAGGGAGTCGACGGTGGGGGTCCCCCCGCGCGAGCAAAGCCGAGCGTGGGGGAGCGTCGACGACCGACGACAACGAGGCAGATGTGCGTGCCAGGGCCCGCGACCCCGGCAAGATCCGGAAGAGAGGCCCTAGCCCGCGATCTCTCTCGTAGCCCCCGCCTCACTCCTGCGGCGGGTCGCTCCTGATCACGGCGAAGCGGGCACCGTAGGGATCGGTGAGCTTGGCCATGCGGCCCACGCCCTCCAGGGTGGTGGCGGGCATGCGGACCGTGCCGCCCAGCTCTCGCGCCTTGGCCACCACGGCGTCCGGGTCCTCGACGTCGAAGTACGGCAGCCAGTACGCGCCGGTGCCGGCCTCCGCCTCCGTCGGATCGTCTCCCAGCCGGACCATCCCGCCGAACATGGCCTCCTCGCCGCCTTCGGCGGGGTTGACGCAGGTGTACGTGCCGCCGGGGAAGGGCACCGCGGAGGTCTCCAGGCCCAGCGTGCGGTGATAGAACGCGGCCGCCGCCGCGATGTCCGGCGTGTAGAGCTCGACCCAGCTCAGCGAACCGCGGTGCCCGGCCACCGCCACGCCCTTGGTGCGCCCGGGCTGCCAGAGCCCGAACCGTGCGCCCGCAGGGTCGGCGAGGACGGCCATGTGGCCCTCCCCCATGACGTCCGTGGGCGGGATCAGCACCCGGCCGCGCGCCTGCTCGGCGGACTTGGCGGTGGCCTGCGCGTCCGCGCTCTGGAAGTACACGGTCCAGGACGGCGGACCCTGCTCCGCGCCGATCTGCATGCCCCCGGCGACGGTTCTGCCGTCCAGCTGGAAGAAGCCGTAGCCTCCGGCGTCGGGCCCCGCCGAGCGGAACTGCCAGCCGAAGAGACCGCCGTAGAAGGCGAGGGCGCCGTCGATGTCGGGCGTGCCGACATCGATCCAGTCCGGAGCGCCGTCGACGAAACGGGTGGTGAGCATCATCGCCCTCCTCGGAAGGGGCCCGTCCTCTGCTCTGCCGAGTCTCGCACCGCCCACTGACACTCGCTGCCCCGAAGCCGCCGGACGCGGGTGTTGACCCGGCGTTGATCAGACGTTTTTCGCCGGTCGGCACGATCATGGCCATGCACACCCTGGCCACGAACGTCGAAACGATCACGCGCGCCGAAACGATCACGCGTACCGAACCGGTCACGTGCACCGAAGCGCTCGCGCGTACCGAAACGCTCGCGCACACCGGCACCATCACGGCGCCCGACCTCGCCTGGCAGGCGGAGGCGTTGTGTGCGCAGACGGGGGCGGACTTCTTCTTTCCCGAGCCCGGCAGCTCCGTACGGGAGGCGAAGCGGATCTGCGGCCTGTGCCCGATCCGCCCGGCCTGTCTGGAGTACGCGCTCGATCACGACGAGCGCTTCGGCGTGTGGGGCGGTCTGTCGGAGAAGGAGCGGCTGGCGCTCAGGCGTACGGCACGCTGAGGCGCCGTACTCCTCGCGTCGTACCGCTTACTTTCCGTCGCGGGCCGCCATGCGCGCCTTGCGCGCGGCCAGCTTCTCGTCGAACTTCAGAGCCTCGGCGTCCAGGCCGCCCATGAACAGGCCCAGCTCCTCCTGCGCCTGCCGGCCCTCCGGGCCGAGCCCGTCGATCTCCAGGACCTTCAGGAAGCGCAGCACGGGCTGGATGACGTCGTCGTGGTGGATGCGGAGGTTGTAGACCTCGCCGATCGCCATCTGGGCGGCGGCGCGCTCGAAGCCGGGGATGCCGTGGCCGGGCATGCGGAAGTTCACCACGACGTCGCGGACGGCCTGCATCGTCAGGTCGGGGGCGAGCTCGAAGGCCGCCTTCAGCAGGTTCCGGTAGAAGACCATGTGCAGGTTCTCGTCGGTCGCGATGCGGGCCAGCATGCGGTCGCAGACCGGATCGCCGGACTGGTGGCCGGCGTTGCGGTGCGAGATGCGGGTGGCGAGCTCCTGGAAGGCGACGTACGCGACCGAGTGCAGCATCGAGTGCCGGTTGTCGGACTCGAAGCCCTCGCTCATGTGCGCCATGCGGAACTGCTCGAGCTTGTCCGGGTCCACCGCGCGCGAGGTGAGCAGGTAGTCGCGCATCACGATGCCGTGGCGGCCCTCCTCGGCCGTCCAGCGGTGCACCCAGGTGCCCCAGGCGCCGTCCCGGCCGAAGAGCGAGGCTATCTCGTGGTGGTAGCTGGGCAGGTTGTCCTCGGTCAGCAGGTTCACCACGAGCGCGGTGCGGCCGATCTCGGTGACCTTGGACTGCTCCTTGCCCCAGGCCTCGCCGTCCTCGAAGAGGCCGGGGAAGTTACGGCCGTCGCTCCACGGGACGTACTCGTGCGGCATCCAGTCCTTGGCGACCTTCAGGTGCCGGTTCAGTTCCTTCTCGACCACTTCCTCCAGCGCGTACAGCAGCCGTGCGTCGGTCCATGCGGTCGAGCTGCCGAGGTCAGGGGAAGTGATCGTCACGGGGGACTCCAAAAGGACGGCGAACACAGGGGGACGACATGAAAAAAGGGGAGAACCGGCGAGCGGTGCCGGAAAACCTACGTGATCGTAGGCTACGAGGCCGTAGGTTACGAACCCGTAGGTTCCGTAGGCTACGAAGCCCCAGGCTAAGCACGGCGTAAAGATCACGGACGTGCTGGTTTTCCCGTGCCGAACCCGGACATGCCGGACAGCCCCGGGACTCGCAGGTCCCGGGGCTGTCGGTGAGCCGCGTCACCGGCTCAGGCGTACAGGCCCCGCATCCGCACCGAGAGGCACGTCACACATCCCTCGACCTTCTCGAACTCGCTGATGTCCACGGTGATCACCTCGTATCCCAGGTCGGTGAGCACGTCCTTCGTCTTCGGCGCGCTCGCCGACATCAGCAGCTTGTTGCCGCCGAGCAGCACCACGGAGGAGCCGGCCTCCTCGGTCACCGACAGGAAGCGCGGGAACAGGGACGGCCGGTCGATGCTCGGGATGTGTGCCAGCGCCGTCCCGTCGGGCAGCGCGGTGACCGCCGACTTGAGGTGCAGCACCTTGCTGACCGGCGCGGCGACCACGCGCGCGCCCAGCGGTTCGAAGGCGGCCCGCAGTTGCTGCACGCCGGCCGCGTTGGTGCGCCCGCTGCGGCCGACGTAGATCGTGTCGCCCACCTTCAGGACGTCACCGCCGTCCAGCGTGCCCGGCTCCCAGACCCAGTTCACCGAGCAGCCGACGGCGGCCACGGCCTCCTCGACCCCGATCGTCTCGGTGCGTCGGGACTTGGCTCCGGGGCGGGTGATCAGTGCCACGTTCTTGTACATGACGACGGTGTCCTCGACGAACACCGAGTCAGGGCAGTCGTCGGCCGGGTCCACCTGGATGATCTCCCAGTCGTGCTTGCGCAGCGCCTCGACGTACGCCTCCCACTGCTTGACCGCGCGCCCCACGTCGACCTTGCCCCGCTCGATGTGCGTGACCAGGCCTTCGGCGAGGCGCGGGCTGGGGCGGCGGACGAGGGCCTTCTTGCTGGGCACGGCGGATCTCCGTATCGGCGGGGTGGTGTGCGGCGCTCCATCATGCGACGCCGATCCGTCATCATGCAGGGCGGGTTCGCTTCGGCAAAACCCTAGGCGCCCGGCCTGTTGCCGCACGGAGGCGCTTCGCCCCTTTGGTGCAGGGGCAGTTGTGTCAGGCGGTGCCGTCGAGGGCCTCCCGAGTGGTCTCCTTCACCTTCCCGTTCTCCAGCAGCAACCAGCGTGTGATACCGAGGGAGTCGAGGAACGGCAGGTCGTGGCAGGCCACGATCAGCGCTCCCTCGTACGACTCCAGAGCCGTCGTCAGCTGCCGTACGCTCGCCATGTCGAGATTGTTCGTCGGCTCGTCGAGCATCAGTAGCTGGGGTGCCGGCTCGGCCAGCATCAGTGCGGCCAGGGTCGCGCGGAAGCGTTCGCCGCCGGACAGGGTCGCGGCCTTCCGGTCGGCGCGTGCGCCCCGGAACAGGAAGCGGGCCAGGCGGGCCCGGACCCGGTTGACGGTGGCTTTCGGCGCGAACCGGGCCACGTTCTCGGCCACGGTCGACTCGCCGTCGAGGACGTCCAGTCGTTGCGGCAGGAACCGCAGCGGGACGTGCGCCGTCGCCTCGCCGGCCGCGGGCGTCAGCTCCCCGGCGATGGTGCGCAGCAGCGTGGTCTTGCCCGCGCCGTTGCGCCCGATCAGCGCGAGGCGCTCGGGGCCGCGCACGTCGAGGACGCCGTCGATCCGTGCGCCGTACGGCAGTTCCAGGTCTCGCAGGGTGAGGACGTCGCGGCCCGGCGGTACGGCCGTGTACGACAGGTCGACGCGGATCTCGTCGTCGTCCCGCACGGCCTCCGCCGCCTCGTCGAGCCGTTCCCGGGCGTCGGCGAGCCGTTCCTCGTGCAGGATGCGGTGCTTGCCCGCGGACTCCTGCGCCGCGCGTCTGCGCGCCCCCATGACGATCTTCGGCTCGCGTTTCTCCTCCGACATCCGCCGGCCGTAGCGCTGGCGGCGGGCCAGCTTGACCTGGGCGTCGGCCAGTTCGCGCTGCTGTTTGCGCACGTCCGCCTCGGCGGCGCGCACCATGCGCTGGGCGGCCTCCTGTTCGGTGGCGAGCGCCTCCTCGTAGGCGGTGAAGGTGCCGCCGTACCAGGTGACCTCGCCGGAGCGCAGATCGGCGATCTGGTCGACCAGTTCGAGGAGTTCACGGTCGTGGCTCACCACGACGAGGATGCCCGGCCAGGACGCGACGGCCGCGTAGAGCCGCCGGCGCGCATACAGGTCGAGGCTGTTGGTGGGCTCGTCGAGCAGCAGGACGTCCGGGCTGCGCAGCAGCAGCGTGGCCAGGCGCAGCAGCACCGACTCGCCGCCCGACAGCTCGCCGACCGTGCGGTCCAGGCCGATGTGGCCGAGGCCGAGTTCGCCGAGCGTGGCGAGAGCGCGCTCCTCGACGTCCCAGTCGTCGCCGACCGCCTCGAAGTGCTCCTCGGACGCGTCGCCCGCCTCGATGGCGTGCAGCGCGGCCCGCCGGGCGGCGATGCCGAGCGCCTCGTCGACCCGGAGCGAGGTGTCGAGGGTGACGTGCTGCGGGAGGTAGCCGACCTCGCCCGCCACCCGGACCGTGCCGCCGGACGGGGTGAGTTCACCGGCGATCAGCTTCAACAGGGTGGACTTTCCGGCTCCGTTGGCGCCGACGAGGCCCGTTCTGCCGGGGCTGAAGGCGATGTCGAGGCCGGTGAGGACGGGGGTGCCGTCGGGCCAGGCGAAGGACAGGGACGTACAGGTGAGGGAGGGGGACATGCGTGACATAAGGGCCTCGCGGTGGCGTGGGTGCGGTCAGGACGAACACGTGTCGAGACACCGCGAGCGGGCAACCGGGAAGCCAGGGCCAGGGGAGATGCCCTGTGCCGGGGGACGGCTCGGACGCCGAGGTCGCACGCCACGCACACACCTCAGGTGTGTGACGCGGTGTCCTTCGGACCTCAGACGAGCAACGTCCTTCTCCTGTCGACGGCAGCAGAACCGCTGTGAACCGTACGGAGGGGGCGCGAGGGCTGTCAACGCATTAAATCGACGCACCGACGACGAGCGCGGCCGGTGCCGGGGTGCCGGTCAGCCGGCGTCCCGCAGCAGCTCGGCCAGGCCCTGGTCGAGGTCGTGCTGAAGGTGTTCCAGGCCGGTGGGGACCAGGTCGTTGGTCGCCTGCAGGAACTGGCGGATCTCGCCCGAGCGGACGTGGACGACGGCCGTGCCCTCGGGGGCGCGGAACTCCAGGACGGTGCGGTCGTAGGCGTACGGCCGCACCCGGACGTCGCCGTAGCCCTCAGGCGCGTCCAGCCCGGCCGTGAGCAACTCGCGGGAGAAGGTCCAGCAGACCTCCACGCCCTCCAGGGTGGCGGGGCCGGGGAAGGACATCCGGACGGCGAACGGGTCGCGCCGGTCGTAGCGCAGCGTGGCGGGAATGGTCGGCATGCGCGGCGCGGCGGCGACGAGGCGGGCCTCCACGGGCTGCTCGATGACGGTGGACAACGCCTGCTCCCTTGTGACGGCTGGACAGCTGATCGATTCGACGAACTTCCGGGCGGATGAGTGCTGGTACGGGAAGAGACGACGGAATGAACCATTCCGTGGGCAGGGAGGCCCATGAATTCCGGGTGACCTCCGTCACCCAGCCCATGCACGGGAGGGGCCGGTGGTTCTGTGGTGCCGTGGGGGGCGGTCGGCATCCTGGGTGGCGGGCGAGCGGGGAGCGCGTGGCGCGGCTGAAGGGCTGAGGCAACCCGCCGGAACGCGGGTACCCGGTCACCGCACGCGAAAGGATGTGAGCGGTCATGCCACGTGGTTCCAGCCCTAAGCGGGAACGCCAGTACGAGCACATCAAGGAGAGCGCGCTCGACCGGGGCGAGAGCACGGAGCGCGCCGAGGAGATCGCCGCCCGGACGGTGAACAAGGAACGCGCCCGGGCCGGCGAGTCGAAGACCGCGAGCCGCACGTCGACGCAGGACATGTCCTCGGGCAAGCGGGGCGGCCAGCGCTCGCACAGGGGCGCGCAGGGGCCCACCTACGACCAGCTCTACGAGGAGGCCAAGCAGCGCGGCATCCACGGCCGTTCGGACATGAACAAGGAGCAGTTGCAACGCGCACTGGATCGCAGGAAGAGCTGACCCCGCCTTCCGGACCCCCGGGCCCGCGCCCCAGGTCCGAGGCCCTACGCTCGTGCCCACCATGACGACCGTCCCGACCGTACACGTTCCCGCGGGCTGGCCCGCGACGGAGGAACAGGCCCGCGCTGTCCAGGAGGAGCTGCGCGGGCGCGTGGTGCAGGACGAGCCCGGGCCGCCGCCCGGATCGGGGCATGTCACGGGCGTGGACGTCGCCTACGACGACGCGCGGGACCTGGTCGCCGCCGCGGCCGTCGTGCTGGACGCGGCGACCCTGGAGGTCGTCGCCGAGACCACGGCCGTCGGCCACGTCTCGTTCCCGTACGTGCCGGGGCTGCTCGCCTTCCGGGAGATCCCGACCGTGCTGGCCGCCCTCGGCGCGCTGCCGTGCCCGCCCGGCCTGGTCGTGTGCGACGGCTACGGGCTCGCCCACCCCCGCCGCTTCGGCCTCGCCAGTCACCTCGGCGTGCTCACCGGGCTCCCCACGATCGGCGTCGCCAAGAACCCGTTCACCTTCACGTACGACGAACCGGCCCGCGCGCGCGGGAGCGCCTCCCCGCTCCTCGCGGACGGCGAGGAAGTCGGCCGCGCCCTGCGCACCCGGGATGCCGTCAAGCCGGTCTTCGTCTCCGTCGGCCACCGGGTGAGCCTGGACAACGCCTGCGCGCACACGCTGGCCCTCACCCCGGCCCACCGGCTGCCGGAGACGACGCGCAGGGCGGACGCGCTGTGCCGCCAGGCGCTGCGCGACGCCCTCTGAAGGCCGGAAGCCCCCGGCCTGAAGGCCGGCAGTCTCCCGGCCCTGAGGCCAGATGTCCGCGATGGCCCCTAGAAGGCGGCCGCCACCCGGAAGGTGATCCCCGCCGCGCGCAGGCGCTCCGTCAGGGCGTCGCCCATCGCCGCCGCCGTCGTGACCTGGCCGGCCGTCGGCGGCAGGTCGTCGAAGGCCAGGGAGAGCGCCGCCTCGGCGAACATCTTCGCCGTCTCGCCGTAGCCGGGGTCGCCGCCGCTGACCTCCGTGAACACGCGCCGGCCGCCGCCCTCGCCGACGAAGCGGAGCCGGAACCAGCTCTTGGCGCGCTTCTCCGCGCTCGGCCCGTCCCCGGGCCTCAGCCGGTCGGACAACCAGCGGCGCACGGGCGGAAGTTGGGCGGCCACGGCAGCCGCGCCCACGGTGGCGACCCCGCCCAGGGCGACGGGCAGCCGCCGCACCGCCGCGTAGTGCCGGTAGCGGAAGTCGGGGCCGTACCGCTCCAGGGCCTTCGCCGACCGCTGCACGATCTGCGCGTCGATGGTCGGCAGCGGCAGCGCCCACGCTCCCACCTCCCTGGCGAACCGGGGCGCCCCGGTCGGCGCGCTGGCCCGGCGGCCCACCAGCCGCGGCTCGTGGCGGGCGCGGTCCCGCGCCGCCGCCAGCATCTGCCGCCCGCGCGCGATCTGGTTGAGGGCCGAGGCGAGGGTGCCGCCGGAGATGGCCGCGTCGGCGGTCACGTATCCGTCCACGGTCAGCGGCACGCCCTCGGGCAGTTGCCGGACGGTGAAGTACGCCCCGAGGTCGTGCGGGACCGAGTCGAATCCGCAGGCGTGCACCAGCCGGGCGCCGGTCTCCCGCGCGCGTGCGTCGTGGCGGACGTACATGAGGTCCACGAACTCGGGCTCGCCGGTGAGGTCGAGGTAGTCGGTCCCGGTGTCCGCGCAGGCGGCGACGAGTTCCTCGCCGTAACGGACGTACGGGCCCACGGTCGAGGCGACCACGCGCGCGTGCTCGGCGATCCGGCGCACGGCCGCCGGGTCGGACACGTCCGCCTGGAGCACACCCGGCTCCGCCCCGCCCGGCAGCCGCTCCCGCAACGCGTGCAGCTTCGCCTCGTCGCGGCCGGCGATG
The DNA here is from genome assembly GCF_040645355.1 of Streptomyces sp. NPDC046805. Lineage (NCBI taxonomy): Bacteria > Bacillati > Actinomycetota > Actinomycetes > Kitasatosporales > Streptomycetaceae > Streptomyces > Streptomyces sp. NPDC046805. Next base: position 99,020 of record NZ_JBEYYC010000021.1, read on the forward strand.
GCCCAGCGCAGATCCGCGGGCGCGTGCGCGGCGAGGTACTCCGCGGTGAGCGCACCCACGAATCCGGTGGCTCCGAAGAGCACGACGTCGTAGGGACGTTCCGTTCGGTTCAGCCTGCTCATGACACCCCTCACTCGTGCAGCCCCGTGCCGCTGTCGGTGGCCGAGGCTAGCGTGGAGAGTCCGGAGCGCGCGTCGGCCCCCTCCCCGACCGGCCGGTCGGGCGAACTCGGGGAAACTTGGCTGAGCGCTTGCTCGTCAGGTCTTGTGCCCGGTGGAACACGTTCTTAGCATCGTTGGTGTTACATCAGTTGTGTCACATGACTGGGGGCGGCATGGCAGCGGCAGGGACGACGGCGCCGGAGGGCGGACCGCTCAGCGGTGTGCGCGTGGTCGAGCTGGCCGGTATCGGGCCCGGCCCGTTCGCCGCCATGCTCCTCGCCGACCTGGGCGCGGACGTCGTCCGCGTGGACCGTCCGGGCGGAGGCGGCCTCGCGATCGACCCGGCGTACGACATCACCAACCGCAACAAGCGCTCGGTGGTCGTCGACCTGAAGGCCCCCGACGGGGCGGCCCGCGTCCTCGACCTGGCCGAACGGGCCGACATCCTGATCGAGGGCTACCGCCCCGGCGTCGCCGAGCGCCTCGGCGTCGGCCCCGGGGACTGCCACGCCCGCAACCCGCGGCTGGTGTACGGCCGGATGACCGGCTGGGGCCAGGAAGGCCCCCTCGCGCAGCGGGCCGGCCACGACATCGGGTACATCGCCGTCACCGGCACCCTCGGCCTGATCGGCAAGCCGGGCGAACCCCCGGCCATCCCCGCCAACCTGGTCGGCGACTACGCGGGCGGCTCCCTCTACCTGGTCGTCGGCGTCCTCGCCGCCCTGCACCACGCACGCGCGACCGGCACCGGCCAGGTCGTCGACGCCGCCATCGTGGACGGCGCCAGCCACCTCGCCTCGATGATCCACGGCATGCTGGCCGCCGGCAGCTGGCAGGACCGCCGCGCCGCCAACCTCCTGGACGGCGGCTGCCCGTACTACGGCACCTACGAGACCGCCGACGGCGCGTACATGGCGGTCGGCGCCCTGGAGCCGCAGTTCTACGCGGAGTTCCTGCGCCTGCTCAGACTCGACGACCTCGCATCCGCCCACACGGACTGGGCCCGCTGGGGCGAGCTGCGCGAGCGGGTCGCCGCCCGCTTCAAGTCCCGTACCCGGGACGAGTGGACGGCCGTCTTTGAGGACTCCGACGCGTGTGTGGCCCCCGTGCTGTCGCTGCGCGAGGCCCCGCACCACCCGCACCTCGCGGCGCGCGGCACCTTCACCGACCACGGCGGCATCGTCCAGCCCGCCCCCGCCCCGCGCTTCTCCGCGACCCCCACCGGCGTCCGCACCGGCCCCGCCCGGCCCGGCGCCGGCACCGCGGACGTCGCCCGCGACTGGGACGTACCCGAGCTGCTCGCCCCTCACGACGAGGGGGGCGGCCGATGACCCTCACGCTCGCGTCCGACGGTCCGAAGGATTACGTCCGTGAGCGCGTCGCCGCCTTCCGCGGGGAGGTCGGGGCGACCATGCTGGACGTCATCCCTCCCCGCGCGTTCCGTGAACCCCAGCGCTCCGCAGACCCTCGAAAAAACCCTCGTTGAAAGGCTTGTCAGTGAGCACCGAAGCGTACGTGTACGACGCGATCCGCACCCCGCGCGGCCGCGGCAAGGCGAACGGCGCCCTGCACGGCACGAAGCCCATCGACCTGGTCGTCGGCCTCATCCACGAGCTCCGCGACCGCTTCCCGGACCTCGACCCGGCCGCGATCGACGACATCGTGCTCGGTGTCGTCGGACCCGTGGGCGACCAGGGCTCCGACATCGCCCGGATCGCGGCGGTCGCCGCCGGACTGCCGGACACGGTGGCCGGCGTCCAGGAGAACCGCTTCTGTGCGTCCGGCCTCGAGGCCGTCAACCTGGCCGCCGCCAAGGTCCGTTCGGGCTGGGAGGACCTCGTCCTCGCCGGCGGCGTCGAGTCGATGTCCCGGGTGCCGATGGCCTCGGACGGCGGCGCCTGGTTCAACGACCCGATGACCAACCTCGCCACCAACTTCGTGCCGCAGGGCATCGGCGCCGACCTCATCGCCACCCTCGGGGGCTTCACGCGCCGGGACGTCGACGAGTACGCGGCGCTCTCGCAGGAGCGCGCGGCCACGGCCTGGAAGGAGGGCCGCTTCGACCGCTCCGTCGTCAAGGTGAAGGACCGCAGCGGCCTCGTCGTCCTGGACCACGACGAGCACATGCGCCCCGGCACCACCGCCGACTCGCTCGGCAAGCTGAAGCCGTCGTTCGCCGACATCGGCGAGCTCGGCGGGTTCGACGCCGTGGCCCTGCAGAAGTACCACTGGGTGGAGAAGATCGACCACGTCCACCACGCGGGCAACTCCTCCGGCATCGTCGACGGCGCCTCGCTCGTCGCGATCGGCTCCAAGGAGGTCGGCGAGCGCTACGGACTCACCCCGCGCGCGCGGATCGTCTCCGCGGCCGTCTCCGGCTCCGAGCCCACCATCATGCTCACCGGGCCCGCCCCCGCCACCCGCAAGGCGCTGGCCAAGGCCGGGCTGACCATCGACGACATCGACCTCGTCGAGATCAACGAGGCGTTCGCGGCGGTCGTGCTGCGGTTCGTGAAGGACATGGGCCTGCCCCTGGACAAGGTCAACGTCAACGGCGGCGCCATCGCGCTCGGCCACCCGCTCGGCGCCACGGGCGCGATGATCCTCGGCACGCTCGTCGACGAACTCGAGCGCCAGGACAAGCGCTACGGCCTGGTCACGCTGTGCGTGGGCGGCGGCATGGGTGTCGCCACCGTCATCGAGCGCATCTGAACTCCCCGCGGAACCACGAGACTTCAGACTTCAACGGAGACGACTGTCATGACCGAGAGCACCACCATCCGCTGGGAGCAGGACGACACCGGTGTCGTCACCCTCGTCCTCGACGACCCCAATCAGTCCGCGAACACCATGAACCAGGCGTTCCGCGACTCCCTCGCCGCGATCACCGAACGGCTCGAAGCCGAGCAGGACTCCATCCGCGGCATCATCTTCACCTCCGCCAAGAAGACCTTCTTCGCGGGCGGCGACCTGCGCGACCTGATCCGGGTCACCCCCGAGACGGCCCAGGACCTGCTCGACGGCGGCATGGCCATCAAGCGCAACCTGCGCCGCATCGAGACCCTGGGCAAGCCCGTCGTCGCCGCGATCAACGGCGCGGCCCTGGGCGGCGGCTTCGAGCTCGCCCTCGCCTGTCACCACCGCGTCGCCCTCGACACCTCCGGCACGAAGATCGGCTGCCCCGAGGTCACCCTCGGCCTGCTCCCCGGGGGCGGCGGCGTCGTCCGCACCGTCCGTCTGCTGGGCATCGCCGACGCCCTGCTGAAGGTCCTCATCCAGGGCACGCAGTACAACGCGCGGCGCGCCCAGGAGAACGGCCTCGTCCACGAGGTCGCCGCCACGCCCGAGGAACTGCTCGCCAAGGCCCGCGCCTTCATCGACGCCAACCCCGAGTCGCAGCAGCCCTGGGACAAGCCGGGCTACAGGATCCCCGGCGGGACGCCCGCCAACCCGAAGTTCGCGGCCAACCTGCCCGCCTTCCCGGCCAACCTGCGCAAGCAGACGAACGGCGCCCCCTACCCGGCCCCGCGCAACATCCTCGCGGCCGCCGTCGAGGGTGCCCAGGTCGACTTCGAGACCGCCCAGATCATCGAGGCCCGCTACTTCGTGGAACTGGCCGCCGGCCAGACCTCGAAGAACATGATCCAGGCCTTCTTCTTCGACCTCCAGGCCGTCAACTCCGGCGCCAACCGCCCCAAGGGCATCGAGGCGCGCAAGGTCACCAAGGTCGCCGTGCTCGGCGCCGGCATGATGGGCGCCGGCATCGCCTACTCGTGCGCGCGTGCCGGTATCGACGTCATCCTCAAGGACGTCTCGCTGGAGGCGGCCGTCAAGGGCAAGGGCTACTCCGAGAAGCTGTGCGCCAAGGCCGTCTCCCGGGGCCGTACGACCCAGGAGAAGGCGGACGCGCTGCTCGCCCGCATCACGCCCACCGCGGACGCGCAGGACCTCGCGGGCTGCGACGCGGTCATCGAGGCCGTCTTCGAGGACCCGGCGCTCAAGCACAAGGTCTTCCAGGAGGTCGAGAGCGTCGTCGCCCCCGACGCGCTGCTGTGCTCCAACACCTCCACGCTTCCCATCACGGTCCTCGCCGAGGGCGTGGAGCGCCAGACCGACTTCATCGGGCTGCACTTCTTCTCGCCCGTCGACAAGATGCCGCTCGTCGAGATCATCAAGGGCGAGCGCACCGGCGACGAGGCCCTCGCGCGCGCCTTCGACCTGGTCCGGCAGATCAACAAGACGCCGATCGTCGTCAACGACTCGCGCGGCTTCTTCACCTCGCGGGTGATCGGGCACTTCATCAACGAGGGCGTAGCCATGGTCGGCGAGGGCATCGAGCCCGCCTCGATCGAGCAGGCGGCGGCCCAGGCCGGTTACCCGGCCAAGGTGCTCTCCCTCATGGACGAGCTGACGCTCACGCTCCCGCGCAAGATCCGCAACGAGTCGAAGCGCGCCGTCGAGGAGGCGGGCGGCACCTACACCCCGCACCCCTCCGAGGCCGTCATCGACCGCATGGTCGACGAGTTCGAGCGGCCCGGCCGCAGCGGCGGTGCCGGCTTCTACGAGTACGGCGAGGACGGCAAGCGCGCCGGACTGTGGCCGGGGCTGCGGGAGCACTTCACCAAGCCCGGGTACGAGATCCCGTTCCGGGACATGCAGGAGCGCATGCTCTTCTCGGAGGCCGTCGACACCGTCAAGCTGCTGGAGGAGGGCGTGCTGACCTCCGTTGCGGATGCCAACATCGGCTCGATCTTCGGCATCGGCTTCCCGGGCTGGACCGGCGGCATCCTGCAGTACATCAACGGCTACGAGGGCGGCCTGCCCGGATTCGTGGCACGCGCGCGCGAGCTCGCCGAGCGCTACGGCGAGCGGTTCGAGCCGCCCGCGCTGCTCGTCGAGAAGGCGGAGAAGGGCGAGATCTTCACCGACGCCCGCTGAGCGGCGTCACCGCCACCCGGTGAGTGCCAGGGGTCCCCGTCGCGGGGACCCCTGGCGCGTTCATCGGGGCGAACGGATCCGTTCTCTGCGGGGCGAACGGATCCGTTTCCACGGGTCGCGCGGGCCCGTTCACGGGGTCATGCGGGCCCGTCCGCCCTCGCGTCCTTGATCCACGCCCGCAGCTCCTCCCGCAGGGACCGCTGGAACGTCGTCAGCAGGGCCTGCACCACCAGGGGCTGCATATGGGCGGACAGCGACTTCACGTCCTGCGCGTCCCGCTCCGCCACCTCGCCGCGCAGGAGCTGCGACAGATCGTGGGCCGCCGCGCGCGCGTGCTGCAGGAGTGCGGCGCGGGCCGTCAGGATCGCCTCCTGGGACAGGGGTACGTCGAGAAGCTGGACGCCGAGCCGCAGCAGGCCGGAGTCGACGCGGTAGGAGCCGTTGTCGGGTGCGATCACGTCCATCGCCACCAGCCGTGCCACGTCCTCGTCGCCAAGGGCCCGCCCCGCCCGCCGCGTCAGCTCCTCCCGGGACATGGTCTCCATCGACTCCGGTGCCCACGAGGACACGACGGCCCGGTGCACGGCCAGGTCGTCCGCGGTCAGGTCCGGCGGCAGCTGCCGTAGATACCGCTCGATCGCGGCCAGGGTCATGCCCTGGTGCTGGAGTTCCTCGATCAGGGCGAGGCGCGCGAGGTGGTCACGGCCGTAGTGGCCCACCCGGCGCGGACCGATCGCCGGCGGCGGCAGCAGGCCTCGGGTGCTGTAGAAGCGGACGGTGCGCACCGTGACGCCCGCCCGGGCGGCCAGCTCGTCGATCGTGAGGATCGGCTCCTCGGTGTCGGTCGTCATGTGTAGCAGTATCGCTGTCTCACCAGTGCTGTGAAACCTCTTGTGCACGTGGGTGAAGCCTCGCGTGGAGGCGAGTGAAGCCTCCTGTGGGGGTGCTGTGAAACGCCGTGCGCGCACCCTCGGAACCCGTGTGAGAAGCGCCGCTCTGTGATGTGTGCCACCGCAAATTTGGTGATCTCTCTGAGAAACTGCGGGTTCGGTCTGTGCGGCGACACGAACGCGGCACGGGCCTGGTCAGGAAACGGACACCCGCGCGCACGACGCCCGGGCGGACGAACGGACACCCGCGCGCACGACGCTCGGGCGGACGAAAGTGTGGAACCACCCGTGAGCAAGGACGTCGTGGACGCGGCAAAGGTTGCAGTCCACCCCCAGGCGACCGGGACGCCCGCGGACGCGGGCGACGCCGGTTACAGCAAGGACCTCAAGTCCCGACACGTCAACATGATCGCCATCGGCGGTGCCATCGGCACCGGCCTCCTCCTGGGCGCCGGTGGCCGCCTGCACACCGCGGGCCCGGCGCTCGCCCTGGCCTACCTGGTCTGCGGCGTGTTCGCCTTCTTCGTCGTACGGGCCCTCGGTGAGCTCGTGCTCTACCGACCCTCGTCCGGGTCCTTCGTGTCGTACGCGCGCGAGTTCCTCGGTGAGAAGGGTGCGTACGTCGCCGGTTGGATGTACTTCCTGAACTGGTCGACGACCGGTATCGCCGACATCACCGCGATCGCGCTCTACACGCACTACTGGAGCATGTTCACGCCCATCCCACAGTGGGTGCTGGCGCTGATCGCGCTCGCCGTGGTCCTCGCCGTGAACCTGATCTCGGTGAAGATCTTCGGCGAGATGGAGTTCTGGTTCGCGATCGTCAAGGTGGCCACCATCGTCGGCTTCATGGCGATCGGCATCTTCCTGCTCGCCACCCAGCACAAGGTCGGCGCCCATGCCCCCGGTTTGAGCGTGATCTCCGACCACGGCGGGCTCTTCCCGCACGGCATGATGCCGGCCGTCCTGGTCATGCAGGGCGTGATCTTCGCGTACGCCGCGCTGGAGCTGGTCGGCGTCGCCGCCGGCGAGACCGCCGAGCCCCAGAAGGTCGTCCCGCGCGCGGTGAACTCGATCATGTGGCGCGTGGGCCTCTTCTACGTCGGCTCGGTCGTGCTGCTCGCCCTGCTGCTGCCCGGCTCGGTCTACTCGGCGGCCCAGAGCCCGTTCGTGACGGTGCTGTCCAGCATCGGCGTTCCGGCGGCCGGCGACGTGATGAACCTGGTGGTCCTGACGGCCGCCATGTCGTCGCTGAACTCCGGTCTGTACTCCACGGGCCGCATCCTGCGCTCGATGGCGATGGCCGGCTCGGCGCCGAAGTTCACCGCCCGCATGAACCGCAGCCAGGTCCCCTACGGCGGCATCCTGCTGACCTGCGGGGTGTGCGTGCTCGGCGTCGTCCTGAACTACCTGGTGCCCGAGCAGGCCTTCGAGATCGTGCTGGAGATCGCCTCCCTGGGCATCATCAGCACCTGGGTGATCATCATGCTCTGCCACATGGTCTTCGTCCGGCGTGCCAAGCAGGGCCTGGTCACCCGGCCGAACTTCCGCCTGAAGGGCAGCCCCGTCACGGAGATCGTCACGATCGCCTTCCTGCTGGTCTGCCTCGGCATGATGTGGAACGACCCCGAGGTCGGCCGCAAGACCCTCCTGCTCATCCCGGTCATCGCGGTGGCCCTGGTCGCCGGCTGGTTCGGCGTCCGCCGCCGGGTGGCCCGGAACGCCGACCAGGAGCTCGGCGAGCTCACGAAGTAGCAGCTCACAGCCACTGTCAGTGGCAGCGCCCACGGTGGCGTCATGTCGGATCACATAGATCCGGGGTGACGCCACCGTTTCCGTTGGGCTTGCGTGCCCATGTGATCGAACCCGGTGCCACCGTGCACATGCCCCGCATAGGCTGTGGTCTCGCGGGCGGGACATGGGCCCGGATCGAGCCGCTGATCACTGAACGGCTGGTCAGGCGGGGCATCGCGGTGACGGTGTACGGGCACGGGGAGGGCGGGGGATGACGGGGGAGACGGACGTCCTGGTGCTGGGCGGGGCCGGGGTGGACACCATCGTGTACGTGCCGCAACTGCCGCTGCCGTACGCCGACAGCTACATGATCGACTCCGGGATCCGCACCCGGGCCGGGCAGACCGGCGACTTCGTCGCGCTGGGGCTGAGCGCCCTCGGTCTGCGCACCCACCACCTCGACCTGCTCGGCGACGACCCCGAGGGCGACCTGGTGCGCGCCCTGCACCGGGAGCGGGGCATCCCGCTCACCGCGATCCCCCAGCCCGCGGGAACCAAGCGCGCGGTCAACCTGGTCGGCCCCGACGGGCGCAGGCTGTCCCTCTACGACACCAGCCGCGCCCACGCCGACGACCGGTTCCCGGAGCCCGTGCTCCAGGCCCTGGCCGGGGCGACCAGACACGTCCACGTAGCCATCACCCACCCCTGCGCCCACGCCCTGCCCGCCCTGCGCGCAACCGGTGTGTCCCTCTCCACCGACTTGCACGACTGGGACGGCGAGAACCCGTACCACGAGCCCTTCGCCCACGCGGCCGACGTCGTCTTCCTGTCGGCGACGGCCCTCACCGACCCCGAGCGGACCATGCGCCGTATCGCCGAGCGGGGCCGGGCGGAGGCGGTCGTCGTGACGGCCGGCGCCGAGGGCGCCCTCCTGCTGGCCGACGGCGCGGTGACCCGCATACCGGCGCTCACGCCCCCCGCGCCGGTGGTGGACTCCAACGGCGCGGGTGACGCCTTCGCCGCCGCGTTCCTCTACGGCCGCCTGACCGGCGAACCGCCCGTGCGGTGCGCCCGGTACGGCGCGGTGGCCGGGGCGTACGCCTGCACGGTGCCGTCGACCGAGACGGCCGCGATCGGCCGCGAGGAACTCCTGAACCGCGTGGACCACGCCGAGACGGAGACCGTCGGCCGGTGAGGGGCCGGGGGTCCCCTCCGAGCCCGCATCCCCGACCCCCGACCCCGTCAGTGCGCGTGCGCGTCGTTCGTCGCCTCGATCTTCTTCCATGACTTCGGCCGGACCGGAGCAGCCGTCGGGGACTGCGCGACGGACGCGGTGCGCGCCGCGGGTGCCGACGGCTTCGACGGCTGGAACAGCCAGGTGTCGAACAGTGCGCCCAGCGGCTTCCCGGACACCTGCTCGGCGTACTTCTGGAAGTCGGCCACCGACGCGTTGCCGTACGCGTGCTCCTTCGGCCAGCCCTTCAGGATGGCGAAGAACGCGTCCTCACCGACCTCGTTGCGCAGCGCCTGGATCGCCACCGCGCCCCGGTCGTACACGGCGGCGTCGAACTGGTGGTCAGGGCCCGGGTCGCCGGGCTTGACCGTCCAGAAGGCGTCGTCGGCCGGATGCGACGCGTACACGTAGTCCGCGAGTTCCTGTGCGGCGCCCTCGCCCTCGTGCTCGGACCACAGCCACTGCGCGTACCGCGCGAAGCCCTCGTTGAGCCAGATGTCCTTCCAGCCCTTCAGGGACACGGAGTCGCCGTACCACTGGTGCGCCAGCTCGTGCACGACGAGCGAGGTGTTGGAGCCGTTCGCGAACTGCCGGGGGCTGTAGTACACCCGCGTCTGCGTCTCCAGCGCGTAGCCGGTGGTGGTGTTGGGGACGTAGCCGCCGGCCGAGCTGAAGGGGTACGGCCCGAAGTAGCCGCTCAGCCAGTCGACGAGCTCCCCGGTCCGCTCCACGCTCGCCCGCGCGGCCCCGTCGTTGTCGCCGAGAGCCTCGCTGTAGGCGTTGACGACCGGAACGCCGCCGTCGGACGTACTCGTCGTGATGTCGAACTTGCCGACCGCGAGAGTGGCCAGATAGGTCGCCTGCGGCTTGTTCTCACGCCAGTTGTAACGGGTCCAACCGAGCCGCGACGTGGTCGACTGGAGCGTGCCGTTGGAGAGCGCCTGGGTGCCGTCCGGCACGGCCACCGACACGTCGTAGGTCGCCTTGTCGCTCGGGTGGTCGTTGCTCGGGAACCACCACCAGGCCGCCTCGGGCTCGTCGGCCGCGACGCCGCCGTCGGGCGTGCGGTGCCAGGTCGTGAACCCGTACGCGCTCTTGGTCGACGGCACCCCGCTGTAGCGGACCACGACCGTGATGGGCGTGCCCTTCGCCAGCGGGTTCTTCGGGGTGATCTCCAGCTCGTGCTGGCCGGAGGTGGTGAAGGCGGCCTTGGCGCCGTTGACCCGCACCTCGCTCACGTCCAGCAGGAAGTCCAGGTCGAAGCGGGACAGGTCCTGCGTGGTCCTGGCCTGGATCGTCGCCGTACCCGCCAACGTGTCGGTCGCGGGCTGGTACTGGAGCCGGAGGTCGTAGTGGGAGACGTCGTAACCGCCGTTGCCGTAGTACGGGTAGTAGGGGTCGCCAATGCCCGGAGCGCCGGGTGTGTGGCTTGCGGCCGATGCCGGGATCGCCAGCAGGAGGGAGGCCGCCGCCAGGACACCCGGCGCGAAGATTCTGCGGTGCACGAGAGCTCCAAGTCGTAGGGGCACACGGTCTGTTCGAAGCCTATTCAGACCCGGTGGCCCCAGAGCTGTCCACGGCACCTGCTGTCACACGATCGCCATTCGGCCGTCATGAACCCATTCGGCCGTCATGAAGCGATCCGCTGCACCGGCCCGTCCGCCCCGCAGGGCCGTGCCACCTCACGCGCCCTGTTTGTCACTCAGGTGCCCTCTTCTGCAGGGCAGTTCACCGGGGTACCGTCCGCGCATGCCGATTCGCACGCGCTGCACCCTTTGGAGAACGCTCGTGACAGCGGCGGTCGCCGCCCTGGTGGCCGCATTCCTCAGCCCGGTCGCGGCGCAGGCCGCCACCCGCGGCGAGAGCCAAGCGGTCTACTCGTACACGAACGCCGTCCGCGAGGCCGTCTGGGTGGACACCGGCCTCGACGAGGACGGCGACGGGAGGACCGACCGTGTCGCGGCCGACATCGTCCGGCCCCGCGAACCCGCCCAGCAGGGCCGCAAAGTCCCCGTCATCATGGACGCCAGCCCGTACTACTCCTGCTGCGGCCGCGGCAACGAGTCGCAGCTGAAGACGTACGACGCGAACGGTGACGTCGTCCAGATGCCGCTCTTCTACGACAACTTCTTCGTTCCCCGCGGTTATGCCTTCGTCGGCGTCGACCTCGCCGGCACCAACCGCTCCGACGGATGCGTCGACGTCGGCGGACGCTCCGACATCACGTCCGCGAAGGCCGTCGTCGACTGGCTGAACGGCCGCGCCCGCGCCTACACCAGCCGCACCGGCATCACGACCGTCAAGGCGAGCTGGACCAACGGCAAGACGGGCATGATCGGCAAGAGCTGGGACGGCACGATCGCCAACGGCGTGGCCGCGACCGGCGTGAAGGGCCTGAAGACCATCGTGCCGATCAGCGCGATCTCCTCCTGGTACGACTACTACTTCGCCAAGGGCGCCCCGCTGTACGACTCCGGCCCCGACTGGCTGTCCGACTACGTGGAGAGCGACGGCGCCCGCGCCCACTGCGCCGCCGTACAGCAGAAGCTCGTCGACGGCGCCCCGCGCACCGGCGACTGGACCGACCTGTGGACCGAGCGCGACTACGTCAAGGACGCGGGCAAGGTCAGGGCCAGCGTGTTCCTCGTGCACGGGATGCAGGACCTGAACGTCCGCACCAAGCACTTCGGCCAGTGGTGGGACGCCCTCGCCGCACACGGCGTCGAGCGCAAGATCTGGCTCTCCCAGACCGGGCACGTCGACCCCTTCGACTACCGCCGCACCGACTGGGTCGACACCCTGCACCGCTGGTTCGACCACGAACTCCTCGGCTACGACAACGGCATCGACCGTGAGCCGACGGCCGACATCGAGCGCCACCCCGACCAGTGGGTCACCTCGAAGACCTGGCCGCCGAGCGGCACGGGGACCACCACCCTCCGCCCGGCCACCGGCACCCGAGCCGGTGTGGGCACCCTCGGCGTGCGCCAGGGCTCCGGCACCGAGACCTTCACCGACGACCCGCGGCTGAGCGAGACCGACTGGGCCGCGCGGATCGGCACGTCCACCCCCGAGAAGGCCGGCTTCGTCACCGGGCCGCTCAGCCGTGACCTGCGCCTCTCCGGCTCCTCCCAGGTCACCGTCACCGCGACCCCGACCACCTCGACGGCCCATCTCTCCGCCGTCCTCGTCGACCTCGGCAAGGACACCATCCGCGACTACGCCGACGCCCACGAGGGCATCACCACGCTCACCGACCGCACCTGCTGGGGCGAGAGCACCGCGGGCGACAGCGCCTGCTTCAAGGCGACCCGAGCGAAGACGACACCGGTCGACTTCACGGTCTTCAGCCGCGGCTGGGCCGACCTCGGCAACCACGCCTCCGACCTCAAGGGCGCCCCGCTCACCCCGGGCAAGGCCTACACGATCACCCTCGACCTGGCGGCGACCGACCATGTCGTCCCGAAGGGACACCGCCTGGCGCTGATCATCGCGGGCACGGACAAGGACCTCATCGATCCTCCGTCCAGCACCCCGACGCTGACGCTGGACCTGTCCCGCACGGCGGCCACGGTCCCGCTGCTCGGCGGCCCCGCCGCGTTCACCCGCGCCACGGCGGGCACCCCGGACGCGGCGCGCGCCGCATCGGGGTCGGCGGCCCTGGAAGGCGCCGGGTCGCCTCGCGCCGCGCGGCGCGTCCCGATGAGGTGATCGGGATCAGGCGGCCGGGCGGCTGAGTTCGGCAGCGCGTTCAGGCGGCCGGGTGCGCCAGCCCGGCCGCCTGACGCGCGCAGCCCCACGCGACGGTGACGCCGGCGCCGCCATGCCCGTAGTTGTGCACCAACACCCGCCCATTCGGCAGGGGTTGACGTTCCACCCGCACGGCGTCCCGTGCCGGACGCAGACCCACCCGGTGCTCCAGGACCCGCGCCCCGGCGATCTCCGGCCGGACGGACGCGCACCGCGCGACGATGCCGGCGGCGATCGAGGGATCGGGCTCCAGTGACCATGCGTCCTCCTGCGCCGTACCGCCCAGGATCAGGACCCCGGGCTGCGGGAAGAAGTACGTGGAGGTGTCCGTGCCTTCCGCGCCTCCCGCGCCGTCCGAGGCGTCGTCGACGGACGTCAGCCACGTCGTGATCCCCGGGTTCTCCACGACGACCAGCTGCCCGCGCACCGGACGCACCGCCGGATCGGGAACCAGAGAACGCGCCCCCAGCCCGGTGCAGTTGACCACCACGGCGGCAGGCACCTCGGCGAGATCCGTCACCGTCCGCTCGGTGACCGTGCCGCCCGCCTTCAGCAACCGCATCCGCAGCCATGCCAGATGGGCCCGCATGTCGATCAACGGCAGCTGCGCCCACACCCCCTCCCCGGCATCCGCGTCGCGCAGCCCCGGCACCCGCGCCGCCCAGGAGCCCAACTCGCCCAGCCGCGCCCCGAGATGGACGCCCTCGACCAGACGCACGCCCGTCTCCTCCGGCCGCGCCGCCAACTCCTCGTACACGCCCAGGGATTCCAGCGCCCACGCCCCGACGAGAGGCTCCGGCTCGATGCGGTACGGCCACCACAGCGCACCGGCGACGGCCGAGGTCGTCCGCTCGGCGGGCTCCCGTGTCCACACCCGCACCCGCCGGCCGCCCTCGGCCAGCATCACCGCCGTCGTCAGCCCGATGACCCCGCCGCCGACCACGATCACATCGTCACTCGGTGTATGTTCCACGCGGGGACGATAGAGCCTGTACGCCGGAATATGTCATGCCGCGCTCACAATCGTCCTGTGCTGGGAATACTCACAGCATGTCTGCCGCACACGCGACCTTCGGCCTCGCACCGGCGATGCGCGCCGGCGGCGTCCACGCCGACGGCGGCTACCGGCTCCACCGGGACTTCCTGGACTTCGTCGTCGACGGACGCCCGCTGCTGTTCCGGCTCTCCGACCTCGACGCCGTCTCCCCGCTGGCCTCCGACGTCCCGCCCGCCATCTTCACCGCGCAGGTGCGCAGTCTGCTGCTGGAGACGGCCGCGCCGCTCCCGGGCGGCCGGTACGTCATCTACGGCTGCCCCGAGTGCGAGGACCTGGCGTGCGGCGCGGTCACCGCCGTCATCGAGCGGGACGGCGACGACTACATCTGGCGGGACTTCGCCTGGCAGACCGACGAGGTGGCCGACCTCGACTTCAACGGCTACCACGGCATAGGGCCGTTCCGCTTCGACGGACCCGAGTACCGTGCGGCCCTGGGCGCCCTGCTGGCCGGCGCCGACGTCACCGTGCCGCCCCGCCGCGTCCTGCTGATCGGCGCCCGTGCCGGTGTCCTCGCCCGGCTCGCCGCCGCCCTGCGTGGCATCGGCATCGGCGCCGACATCAACCGCGACGCCACCGACGTCTCCGCGGACGAACTGCGCTCCTACGGCGCCGTCGCCTTCGGCCGTGCGGTCGGCGAGGCCGAACGGGTCGCCGTACGCCGGGCGTTCGAGCGCGCCGGAGCCGACGTGCCCTTCGTGACCGGCCTCGCGCCGATCGTGCCCCTCCTCGTCGCGCAGATCGAGCACGCCCTCGACCGCGGCCCGCTCCGGCAGCGGCGCCTCACCCACCTGGCCACGGCGGACGGCTCCGCGCACATCGAGGTCACCTCGACCTGCCGGGTCCGCCTCACCACGTACCGCCTCGACCGGCTCTCCCGCACCCACACCCGCGAGGTCTTCGACGGCGTCCTGGAACCGGGCCGCCACCGGATCGCCCTGGGTGCCGAGGCGGTCAGGGGCGAGTCCTTCGTCGTGGCCAGGACCTCCGGAAGCGTGTTGGCGGAGGCGGTGGCACGAGGGAATCCCGGCTGAGCCGTCCGGCGCGCGGCATTAGTATCGGCGGTCTGATGACTGCCACCCTCGTCGCCAAGAACCTCGCCGCCGGCCACGGCGACCGCTCGCTCTTCTCCGGTCTCGACCTCGTCGTCGCGCCCGGGGACGTGATCGGGCTGGTCGGTGCCAACGGCGCGGGCAAGTCCACGCTCCTGCGGATGCTCGCCGGGCTGACCGCGCCCGAGGAGGGCGAGCTGCGCCTCTCCCCGCCGGCCGCCACCGTCGGCCACCTGCCGCAGGAGCCGGAGCGGCGCCCCGGCGAGACCGTGCGGGAGTTCCTCGCCCGGCGCACCGGCGTCGCCGAGGCGCAGCGCGTGATGGACGAGGCCACGCAGGCGCTGGTGGACGGGGCGCCCGGCGCCGACGACGCCTACGCGACGAGCCTGGAGCGCTGGCTGGACCTCGGCGGCGCCGACCTGGAAGAGCGCGCCGAGGAGGTGGCGGACTCCCTCGGCCTGGCCGTGGACCTGGACCAGCCGATGACCTCCCTGTCCGGCGGTCAGGCCGCCCGGGCCGGCCTCGCCTCGCTCCTGCTCTCCCGCTACGACGTCTTCCTGCTCGACGAGCCGACCAACGACCTCGACCTGGACGGCCTGGAACGCCTCGAACGCTTCGTCACCGGCCTGCGCGCGGGCACCGTCGTCGTCAGCCACGACCGCGAGTTCCTCACCCGCACCGTCACCAAGGTCCTCGAACTCGACCTCGCCCAGCGGCAGATCAACCTCTACGGCGGCGGCTACGAGGCCTACCTGGAGGAGCGGGATGTGGCCCGGCGGCACGCGCGTGAGGACTACGAGGAGTACGCCGACAAGAAGGCCGCTCTCCAGGACCGGGCCCAGATGCAGCGCTCGTGGATGGACAAGGGCGTGAAGAACGCCCGGCGCAAGGCGGGCGGCGACAACGACAAGATCGGCCGCAAGTTCCGCAGCGAGGCCAGCGAGAAGCAGGCCGCCAAGGCCCGCCAGACCCAGCGCATGATCGAACGCCTCGACGTCGTCGAGGAGCCGCGCAAGGAGTGGGACCTGCGCATGGAGATCGCGTCCGCACCGCGCTCGGGCGCGGTGGTCGCGACGCTGCGGGACGCCGAGGTACGGCGCGGCGGCTTCACCCTCGGACCGGTGTCGCTCCAGGTCGACTGGGCCGACCGGATCGCGGTGACGGGCGCGAACGGTGCGGGCAAGTCGACCCTGCTCGGCGCGCTGCTCGGCCGTGTCCCGCTGGACGCGGGCCATGCGGCCCTCGGCTCGGGTGTCCTGGTGGGCGAGGTCGACCAGGCCCGCAAGCTGTTCCACGGCCCGGAGTCCCTGCTGGACGCCTTCTGCGCCGCCGTACCGGACACCGAACCGGTCGAAGTCCGCACCCTGCTGGCCAAGTTCGGCCTCAAGCAGGAGCACGTCCTGCGCCCGGCCGCGACCCTCTCCCCGGGCGAACGCACCCGCGCCGCCCTCGCGTTGCTCCAGGGCCGCGGCGTCAACCTCCTCGTCCTCGACGAGCCCACGAACCACCTCGACCTGCCCGCCATCGAACAGCTCGAATCGGCCCTCGACGCCTACGAGGGCACGCTGCTCCTGGTCACGCACGACCGCCGCATGCTGGACGCGGTACACGTCACGCGCCGCCTGGACGTCGCGGACGGGAAGGTGACCTAGCGCTGCCGGGGGCGGCTCACATCCGGTCGTCGAGCCCCGGATCGCGGCCCGATGCCACGGTGGCGAGCCGCTCGACGTAGTGCTTCCAGCCCTCCTCGTGCGCGGCGCACGCCTCGGGGGACGGCAGGTTGCGGTGGACCAGGCGCAGGAAGGTTCCCTCGGCGACCGGTTCCAGGGTGATCTCGACGGTGGTGGAACCCGGAGGGATGGGCATGCCGCCCTCGGCCCAGCCCCAGGTGAAGACCAGCCGCGTGGGTGGGTCGATCTCGACGAAGCGGCCCTCCGCGACGTTCTCACCGGTGATCCGGCTCCGGTAGGAACCGCCCGGCTCGAAGCCGAACTCACCGTCCTCGCCCATCCAGGACAGCCACTTCTCCCGGTCGGTGAAGAAGGAGAACACCGTCTCGGGGCGAGCCGCGATGAGCCGCTCCACGGTGACCGTGTCCGTACTCAATGGTCCGTCCTCAGTCGTTCGTCCCTCCGGTGGACCCGGAGGCTCAGGTCTCTCCGTGGCGTTTCACGGGCTCGGTGTGCTGCTCCGCCCGCTCGGCCGCCTCCGCCAGCTCGGCGAGCGTGTCCAGCTTGGTGGCCCACATGGACTGCAGGTAGGCGGCCAGCGGGCCCAGGGCCTCGCGGTCGGCTCGGTAGAAGCGTTTCCTGCCGTCCTGGCGCAGCGTAATGAGTCCGGAATCTCTGAGCACTTTGAGATGCTGCGAGATCGCGCCGAAGGTAACGTCGAAGCGCTCGGCGATCTCGCCGGCGGACAGCTCCGCGTCCCAGACCAGACGCAGGATCTCGCGACGTCGGGGTTCGGCGACTGCCCGTACCGCTTCCATGGCATTCATTTTAGCTGCCACTTGAATTTTGGCGGCGTTCCACTGATCACTGGGGAGAGAGCCGATGAACGCCCAGCACACCGAGCTTCAGGTCGCCATCCGCGAGTGCGCCGACGCATTGGCCGCGACGGCAGTCGGCGTCGGCGAGACGCAGCTCGAGAACCCCACTCCCTGCGCCGAGTACACCGTCGGTCAACTCGTCGACCACCTCGGCGGAGCCCTTCAGGCCTCGGCGCGCGCCGCCCGCAAGGAGGCGCAACCCGGCGACGCTTCCACCGCTCCGGCCGTGTCCCCGAAGGGCCTGGCCGACGCCGCCGACCAGGCCGCGGCGGCGTGGGCCCGCCCGGCGGCGTACGACGGCACCACCGAGTTCGGCCCGGGGGAGATGCCGGCGCTCTTCGCCGCGTCGATCACCCTGCAGGAACTCGCCCTGCACGGCTGGGACCTGGCGCAGGCCACCGGCCAGTCGTTCGTCATCGACGAGGCGACCGGCCGGGTCGTGCTCGGCGTGGTCGGCCAGCTCGCCGAGGCCGCCCGCAGCCGGGGAGGCTACGCCGAGCCCGTGCCCGTACCGGCCGACGCCCCGCCCTTCGAGCGGGCGCTCGCGACGAGCGGGCGCAACCCCGAGTGGAGCCCCTGACCGACCCGTGTCTTCGCGGCGGGCCGCTGGGGCAGGTGGGTACGGCCGCTGCGCCGGGGCGGCGGGGCGCCGGTTCACCCGAGGACGGTGAGGGCGGCGTCGGCGAAGTGCGTGTAGCGCTCGGCGTGGGCGGTGGGCACGGCAACCCAGTCCTTCATCGCCCGGCCGGGTGCGGGCCGGAAGACGGCGGCGCCCGACAGCGCCGGCGCCTCGTCGAAGGCGGGGGAACCGGCCAGGAGGCGGAACGCCACACCCTGGTCGTCCAGGACGGCGAACGCTTTGCCGGCGGCGTTGCGGTCGAGCTGCTCGACGGGGGTCATCGCGGGGTCTCCGGGGCGGGTGGGGTGGTGCGGGTGGCCGTGCGGAAGGCGGGCCGGGAGGCCGGTCGAGGTCAGGCCTTCCAGTTCGCGTCGCGGCCGGCTGCCGCCAGCGCGCGCTCGAAGGCGTCGGCGTCGTCCGGGGCGGCCAGGGCCGGGCCGTAGGCGCCGGTGAAGCGGGCCCGCTCGGCGAGCTGCCCGACCGCCGCCAGCGCGGACTCGGCCGCCTCCGCCGTGAGCACCGGCCGGCGGCCGGTGGCGCGGGCCAGGTCCCAGCCGTGCAGGGCCAGCTCCTGCAGCGTGATCGCGGCTGCGAACTCGGCGGGCATCTCACCCGGGCCGAAGTGGGTCATGCCCTCCAGCGCGCCCGGCTCCGCCCAGGCCGCGGCGGCCCGGACGGCGAGGGCGGCCACATGGGCCGGGGCGCTGTCCACCGCGGTGTCCGACGGCGGCTGCTTCCGGGCCGCGCGGGCGGAGTTCGCCAGTACCGGGGCGAGGTGGCCGAGCAGCTGCGCGACGGTGAACTCGGTGCACGGGGTGGGCGCGTCCAGGGCCTCGGCGGGGAGGTCGCGCAGGATCTCGGCGAGCACGCGCGCGAACTCCGCCGGCGCGGTCTCGGCGGTGAACTTCGCAGCAGCCTCGCCGGTCTCCACGTACCGCTTGAGGACGGTCATCAGTTCGGCCCAGGTGCGCTCGACCATCGCGAAGTCCTCGTCGGCGTCGGCGAATCCGATGTGGTCGAAGCGCAGCTCGCTGCCCTGTCCAGTGGCCCGGATCACGTAGCCGATCTCGGTGCCGATCCAGGCGGGCGGGCCCGCGACGACGCTCATCGCGACCCGCTCGGCACTGTCCTCGGTGATCCGGAACTGCCAGGCAGGACCGGGGTAGCCGGGGAAGGTCAGGTACTGGATGCCGTCCTCGACGCGGGCGCGGTCGGTGAACCAGCCGGTGATGCCTTCGGCGGTGGCCACGGCCTCGCGGACTGCGGCGGGTCGCGCGGCGATGGAGGTGTGCAGGGTGATGTCGGCCATGGGGGGCGTTCCTTCGGGCTGGTCGGCGCTTCTGGGAACCGGAGCGCGATCCGGCGGTTGTTTCAGTGGCGACTAAAACATAGGGCGGCTCGGTGCGGCAAATTTTAGGGCTGACTAAAATATTGGACGCGTCGGACCGGCGCGCACCGCGGCGCGTGGTCTCACCACATCCGCGTGGCCAGCCCCGGGTAATGGACCACGCAGCCGTCCGCGTCCAGCTCCAGGTCGCTGCTGAAGTCGCCCGAGGCGTAGCGCACCCGCCCGCCGCCGCTCGCGCCGCCGAGATGGGTGTACGTCTGCCGGGAGGGCCGTACGGTCAGATCCGGCACGGACACCCACGCCATCAGGAACTCCCGCTCGCCGGGCTCCCGATGGAGGTCGTGCCGGAGGACGGGCATCGTGTTGGTGAGCGGGCACCGGCCCAGGTCGCAGTCGAGCGCGCCGTCCATCTCCGGCAGCGGCTCCTCGTTCGCGGTCCACCGGCCCTCGCCGTCGTGCCGCAGGTCCAGGGAGCGGGTGCCGTCCGCCGACTCGGCCGTGACCTGGAGCCGTCGGGTCACGAAGCCCTCGGCGGTGACGAGGACGTACGTGATCCAGTACGGCTCCGGGCGGGTCCCGACCGCGCGGCCGTGGGCGCCGAGTGCGCCCGCGCCGAACTCGACCCAGGCGGTCTCGTACCCCCTGCTCGCCAGTACGCCCCAGGTGATCACGCGAGAAACCGTCATGCCCTCACCGTACGGGCGCGGCGGGCCCGGCTCCTCCGGCACCGAACAGCGGTGGCGGAGGAACCGGGCCCGAATGCCTCAGCGGATCAGCGGATCAGCGGCGCCCGCTCTTCGGGTCCAGAAGACCCGCGCGCCGCAGCGCGTCCGCCATGGCGCTGTTGGCCGGCGGGGGCGCCTGGCGCCCGCCCCGGTCGCCGCCGCGGCCCTGCCCCTTGCGCTGCTGCCCCTGCCCCTGTCCCTGCCGCTGCCGGCGCTGCTGGGGCGGACGGCCGCCGCCACCGCGCTGCTGGCGCTCCTGCGGTGCGGCCTCGTCGTCCAGGCGCAGCGTGAGCGAGATGCGCTTGCGCGGGATGTCCACGTCGAGGACCTTCACCTTGACGATGTCACCGGGCTTCACGACGTCCCGCGGGTCCTTGACGAACGTCTTCGACATCGCGGAGACGTGGACCAGGCCGTCCTGGTGGACGCCGATGTCCACGAACGCCCCGAAGGCCGCCACGTTCGTGACGACGCCCTCCAGGACCATCCCGGACGACAGGTCGGCGATCTTCTCGACGCCCTCCTTGAAGGTGGCCGTCTTGAAGGCGGGCCGCGGGTCGCGCCCGGGCTTCTCCAGCTCCTTGAGGATGTCGGTGACGGTCGGCAGGCCGAACGTCTCGTCCACGAAGTCCGACGGCTTCAACGACCGCAGCACGCCGGTGTTGCCGACGAGCGAGGCCACCTCCTGCCCGGACGTCTTCACCATGCGGCGCACGACCGGGTACGCCTCAGGGTGGACGCTGGAGGAGTCCAGCGGGTCGTCGCCGCCGCGGATGCGCAGGAAGCCCGCGCACTGCTCGAAGGCCTTCGGACCCAGCCGCGCCACCTTCTTCAGCTGCGAGCGGGACGTGAACGGTCCGTTCTCGTCGCGGTGCGCCACGATGTTCTCGGCGAGCCCCGAGGAGATCCCGGACACGCGCGAAAGCAGCGGCACCGAGGCCGTGTTGACGTCCACGCCCACGCCGTTCACACAGTCCTCGACCACCGCGTCCAGCGAACGCGACAGCTTCACCTCGGCCAGGTCGTGCTGATACTGGCCGACGCCGATCGACTTCGGGTCGATCTTCACCAGCTCGGCCAGCGGGTCCTGCAGCCGGCGGGCGATGGAGACCGCGCCGCGCAGCGACACGTCCATGTCGGGCAGTTCGCGCGAGGCGTACGCCGACGCCGAGTACACCGACGCGCCCGCCTCGGACACCATCACCTTGGTGAGGTTCAACTCGGGGTGCTTGGCGATGAGTTCGCCCGCGAGCTTGTCCGTCTCCCGGGACGCCGTGCCGTTGCCGATCGCGACCAGATCGACCGCGTGCTCCTTCGCCAGCCGGGCCAGTTTGGCGAGCGCCTCGTCCCACTTGTTCGCCGGTACGTGCGGGTGGATCACGTCCGTGGCGACGACCTTGCCGGTCGCGTCGACCACGGCGACCTTCACGCCCGTACGGAAGCCGGGGTCCAGGCCGAGCGTCGCGCGCGTACCGGCCGGGGCGGCGAGCAGCAGGTCACGGAGGTTGGCGGCGAACACGCCCACCGCGTCGTCCTCGGCGGCCGTACGCAGCCGAAGGCGCAGGTCGATGCCGAGGTGGACGAGGATGCGGGTGCGCCAGGCCCAGCGGACCGTGTCCGTCAGCCACTTGTCGGCCGGGCGGCCGCGGTCGGCGATCGCGAACCTGCTCGCCACGATGCCCTCGTACGACGACGGGGCCGATGCCGACTCGGCCGGCTCCTCCGGCTCCAGGACGAGGTCGAGGACCTCCTCCTTCTCGCCGCGCAGCATGGCGAGGACGCGGTGCGAGGGCAGCTCGGTGAACGGCTCGGCGAAGTCGAAGTAGTCGGCGAACTTGGCGCCCGCCTCCTCCTTGCCCTCCCGCACCTTCGCGGCCAGCCGCCCGCGCACCCACATGCGCTCGCGCAGCTCGCCGATCAGGTCGGCGTCCTCCGAGAACCGCTCGGTGAGGATCGCCCGCGCGCCGTCCAGGGCGGCCTGCGGGTCGGCGACTCCCTTGTCGGCGTCGACGAAGGCGGCGGCAGCGGCGAGCGGTTCGACGCTCGGGTCGCCGAGCAGTCCCTCCGCCAGCGGCTCGAGCCCCGCCTCGCGCGCAATCTGCGCCTTCGTACGCCGCTTGGGCTTGTACGGCAGGTAGATGTCCTCGAGACGCGCCTTGGTCTCGGCGGAGCGGATCCGCGCCTCGAGCTCCTCGGTGAGCTTGCCCTGCTCGCGCACCGACTCCAGGATCGCCGTCCGCCGCTCCTCCAGCTCCCGCAGGTAGCGCAGCCGCTCCTCGAGCGTGCGCAGCTGCGCGTCGTCGAGCATCTCGGTCGCTTCCTTGCGGTAGCGGGCGATGAAGGGCACCGTCGAACCGCCGTCGAGCAGCTCCACCGCGGCCTTCACCTGCCGCTCTCGTACGCCGAGCTCCTCGGCGATCCTTCCTTCGATGGACCCTACTTCGATGGACTCGGGTGTCGTCACGATCCCGTACCGCCTTCTCCACTGAGGTTGCGCGGCAATTGTGGCAGGTGACATCGACAACCGGGGTTCAGGGCGGCTTCCGGCCCGGCGCGCGCGCCGGTGAGGCACCCCGCGCGCGGGCGCCGTCCGGTCAGGTCAGCGCTTTCCGATCAGGTCCGCAGGGAAGGCGCCCGCGGTGAGCGCGGCATGCGCGAACCCGGTCCCGAGCTCCGTCAGACGGTCCACGCCCGCCGCCCCTAGGTGCTCGTACGGAGCCCGGTCCAGCCGGTCCGTCTCCGCCTCGATCTCCTCGCGCAGTGCGACGCCCCGCTCCGTCAGCTCGCCCGCCGAGTCCAGCAGTCCGCGCTCCCGCAGCCGCCCACCGGCCGCGGCCCAGTCCTCCTCGGTCCACCCACGTGTGGTGAACACCCACTTCGGTGCCATCCCCTTGCCGGTCGCGGTGTGGGTCACCACCGCCTCCAGACCGTCGAGCCCCGCGGACAGCAGCACGGCGATGTGTCCGTCGCCGCGGTGTTCGCGCAGGAGCGTCGTGGCGTGCCAGAACGCGAGGTGCGGCTCCTCGGGGACCGGCAGGTCGGCGTGTGCGGAGTACAGCGGCCGCCCACCGCGTGCGCAGGCCTCGGCGGCACGCAGCGCGAGCCGCGCGGCCTCCGCCATCTCCTCGGAGGCCACGGCCTCCTCGCCCAGCAGGCGCCGCAGCGTCGCGTCGACGGCACGCGCGCGTGCCGCGAGGATCTGCTCGGGCGCGGCGGTCTCCCACACCGCGGGCACGTGCCGGGCCACCAGGTCGTACTTGTAGTTGTAGAACGTCGCCGCCACCGTGCCGGGCCCGACCGGACCCAGCGCGGCCCCCCGCACCGCGAAGTTGACGGCCCTGGGGTGCGTGAGGCCGAGCGCGGCCAGTTCCCTGCCCAGATCGGGCGAGAAGTAGTGCGTGGCGTGCAGGGAGTTGAGCGTGTTGTGGCAACGGCGGCCGGCGCGCGGCTCGATGGCGGCAGTAGTCATGGCACGCAGGGTACCGACCGGTCGGTACCCGCTTCACGTCCGAGTCGCGTACGGCACTTCAGCCCGACGTGGGCACGCTCCAGGTGAAGCGCGGCCGCCGGCGCTCCAGGAACGCCGCGACGCCCTCCGCGGTGTCGTCACTGCCGCGCGCCTGCTCGGTCCAGTGGGCGTCGCGGTCCGTGCGGCCGTTCGCGAACTCCTTGGCGGCGGCCTGCGTCAGCTGCGAGCGGGAGACCAGGGTCCGGGTGAACTCCGCCACCCGCTTGCCCAGTTCACCCTCCGGCAGCACCTCGTCGACCAGCCCCGTGCGCAGCGCGCGCTCCGCGTCGATCAACTCTCCCGAGAACAGCAGGTACTTGGCGGCCGACGGGCCCACCAGCGACACCAGCCGCCGGGTGGAGGACGCCGGATAGACGATGCCGAGCTTCGCGGGAGTCACCCCGAACAGCGCGCCCTCCTCGGCGAACCGCAGGTCACAGGCCGCCGCGAGCTGAGACCCACCGCCCACGCAGTGGCCCCTGACGGCCGCCAGCGTCGGCTTCGGAAACGCCGCGAGGGCCTCCTCGGCGCGCACCGCGAGCCGCTGCGCCTCCTCGGGCGAGCCCTGGAGGGTGGAGATGTCGGCACCGGCGCAGAAAGTACCGCCTTCACCGGTGAGCACCAGCGCCCGTACGGCAGGATCGGCGGCCAGCGTGTCGAGCAGCGGCGGCAGCGAGCGCCACATCGCGGCGGTCATGGCGTTGCGCTTCGCCGGGTGGTGGACGACGACGGTGGCGACCGAGTCGGTCACGTCGTACTGCAGCTGGGGCTCCATGCGGCGGATGCTATCCGGCCCCGCCGTACGGCCCGTCGGCGGCATGATCTGCCGGAGAAGCGCGAGGGCGAGCGGGGCCGTCAAACCCGTACAACCCGAAGAGTTCGCGAATCCGGCGCGGTGGGGACAGGAGCAGTCCCTACAACTGACCATGTCATACGCCAACGGTCAGATCCGCTCGATAACAGCTGACTTCTGTTCAGTCATCCGGGGCGGAGCGCATCGTTACCAACACTCGACGTGTGGTGACAATCGAGCGCAAGGGTGGCGACCGGACTATGGAAGATCACGGGCGCGGGGACGCCCCGCGCCCAGAGGCCCTGGCGGTAGGCGGCCGGCGGATGTCGGACCCACTGCCGTACGAGGGGGTGTGGCGGTTCACCGCCCCGGCCGTGGACACCTCGGTGCCGCAGGCGCGGCACGCCGTACGGGACCTGCTGATGCGCCAGGGCGTCCCGGTCTCGGACGACCTGGTCCACGGCCTGTTGCTGATCGTCTCCGAACTGGTCACCAACGCGGTCAAGCACGCGGCGCTGCTGTCGCCGATGCTCGCCGTGGAGGTCGCCGTCGGCGCCGAGTGGGTGCGGGTCTCGGTGGAGGACAACCACCCCTACCGGCCGACCGCCCTGGAGGCCGACTGCGGCCAGACCGGCGGCCGGGGGCTGCTTCTGGTCCGCGAGGTGGCCCGGGAGGCGGGCGGGGCGGTCGACGTGGAACACACGGCGAGCGGCGGCAAGGTGATCTGGGCCGCCCTGCCGCTCAAACCCGTACGGCTGCCGTGAGGCCGAGGCGCCTCACCAGCCCGCGGACGAACCCGTCAGCTCCCTGATCGCGGGACGGGCCGCGTCCAGGACGGTCATGAACCAGGACGAGAAGGTGTCCCGCGCATGCCGCTCGGCCAGCTCGGCCGGGGTCACGAACGCGGTCGCCCCGATCTCCTGCGGGTCCGGCGCGAGCGGGGTGTGCACCAGGCCGACGAACAGGTGGTTGTACTCCTGCTCGACCAGGCCCGAAGCCGGATCCGGGTGGTTGTAGCGCACCGTGCCCGCCTCGGCGAGCAGCGACGGGGAGACCCCGAGCTCCTCGTACGTCCGCCGGGCCGCCGCCGCGAAGGGCGCCTCACCGGGGTAGGGGTGGCCGCAGCAGGTGTTGGACCACACACCGGGGGAGTGGTACTTGCCGATCGCCCGCTGCTGGAGCAGCAGCCGGCCGTGCTTGTCGAAGAGGAACACGGAGAAAGCGCGATGCAGCTGCCCCGGCGGCTGATGGGCGGCGAGCTTCTCCGCGGTGCCGATCGTCACACCGTTCTCGTCGACCAGTTCCAGCAAAATCGCGTCTGCGGTGCCGTTCGACGTGCTGTGCGTCGCGGTGGCAGGTGTGATCGGCATACCCATCCTTCGCCTCGGTCTTCGCACCCCAAGTCTGCCGTACTAATCCGGCACTCCCGGTACTTCGGGTACGTCCGCATGTCCCGCGCGCGGCGCGGGCGGCGCACTTCCCGAACGGTCACCGGGAAGGGGACCTGGAAGGTGATCATGCCCGGTCAGGGGGCCTGAGAACCTTCGGGGGGCAGGTGAGGAGGAGGATGCGGGTGCAAACCGGTGGTGCGCTCCGGCGCGGACGGCGCGCGCCACCGCGGCCGGCGTTCCCCCGGAGTCAGAGACGCAGCCGCGGGGTCAGTGGCAGAGCCGCGCCTCGTGCTCCGCGTGGCCGCTCGGCTCCAGCTGGAAGGTGCAGTGCTCCACGTCGAAGTGGTGGCCGAGGCACCCCTGCAGCTCGTGGAGCATCTTCTCGTGGCCGATGGCGGTCAGCACATCCGAGCGCACGACCACATGTGCGGACAACACAGGCAGTCCGGAAGTGATCGTCCAGGCATGCAGATCGTGTACGTCCTCCACACCGTCCAGCGCCAGGATGTGTGTCCGCACCTCCGCCATGTCGACGTCCTTGGGTGCCGCCTCCAGCAGCACGTCGAGGGTCTCGCGCAGCAGCTTCACGGTGCGCGGCACGATCATGAGGCTGATCACCAGCGAGGCGATCGGGTCGGCCGCCTGCCAGCCGGTGGTCAGGATCACCGCCGCCGAGATGATCACCGCCACCGAGCCCAGCGCGTCCGCGGCCACCTCCAGGAACGCGGCGCGGACATTCAGGCTGTCCTTCTGGCCGCGCATCAGCAGCGTGAGCGAGATCATGTTCGCCACCAGGCCGAACCCGCCGAACGCGATCATCAGCCCGCCCGCGGTGTCGGCCGGCTCGAAGAACCGCTGGATCGCCTCGAACAGGACGTAGCCGCCGACGCCGAGCAGCAGCAAGCAGTTGGCGAGGGCGGCGAGGATCTCGGCGCGCGCGAAGCCGAAGGTGCGGTGGACGCTCGGCGGGCGGTTGGCGAAGTGGATGGCGAGCAGCGCCATGCCCAGGCCCAGCGCGTCCGTGGCCATGTGTGCCGCGTCCGCGATCAGGGCGAGGGAGTCGGCGGCCAGTCCGCCGACGATCTCGACCACCATGACGGCGAGCGTGATCGACAGCGCGGCGCGCAGCCTGCCCCGGTACGCCGCGGCGGCCGTACCGGTGGTGGGCGCATGCGCGTGCGCATGACCGTGATCGTGCCCAGCCCCCATGAAAACCGCCCTCCTGTGATCCGGCGCGGGGGCGCGGTGGACTGTCCCCCGGGATCACAGTGAACTACGGGTCGGGCGTACCCGGCAACGCGGCACTGAACACCGTTGTCATGTGCCCTGACCTGCGGAAACTTTCGCAGGTCAGGGCGCCCTCAGCCGGCTCGGACGTCACGGGGTGTGGTGCTGCTGCCAGCCCTGCCACGCCGACTCGACCATCTCGCGCACCCCGCGCCGCGCCTGCCAGCCCAGCGTCTCGGCGGCCCGCCGTGCCGAGGCGACCGCGCGCGGTGCGTCCCCGGGGCGGCGGCCCTCCACGACGGGCGCCCGCCGGTCGCCGGTGACCTCGCCGATCACCGAGATCAGCTCGCGCACCGACACCCCCTCACCGCGGCCGATGTTCACCGTCAGATCCCCGGTCAGGCCGCCGCCGGTGAGCCGCCGGGCCGCCGCGAGGTGGGCCTCGGCGAGGTCGGCGACGTGGATGTAGTCACGGATGCACGTGCCGTCCGGCGTCGGGTAGTCGGCGCCGAAGATCCGCGGGGCCTCGTCGCGGGTCAGCCGGTCGAAGACCATGGGGACGATGTTGAACACGCCGGTGTCGGCCAGCGCGGGCGCGGCCGCCCCCGCCACGTTGAAGTAACGCAGGCAGACCGTCGCCATGCCGTGCGCCTGCCCGGCCGCCCGCACCAGCCACTCCCCGGTGAGCTTTGTCTCGCCGTACGGGTTCACCGGCGCGCACGGGGTGTCCTCGGTGATGAGGTCCACATCCGGGTTGCCGTACACCGCCGCGGAGGAGGAGAACAGGAAGCGCTCGACGCCGGCCTCCGCCACGGCCTCCAGGAGGGTGGCGAGACCGCCCACGTTCTCCCTGTAGTAGCGGGTGGGCTGCGCCACGGACTCGGCGACCTGCTTGCGCGCCGCGAGGTGGACGACGCCCGTCACGCCGTACTCCGTGAGGACCTGCTTGACCAGGTCCGCGTCCATCGTCGACCCCTCGACGAGCGGCACCTCGGCCGGCAGCCGCGCCGGGATCCCGGCGGACAGGTCGTCCAGCACCACGACGCGCTCCCCGGCGTCGGCCATGGCCCGCGCCACATGAGCCCCGATGTATCCGGCTCCGCCGGTGATCAGCCAAGTCATGGTCGCCCACCCTATGCCGACGCTGCGGGAGGTATGCCCCATGTCCCCGATGCCCGGGATGGGGGTGCGGTTTGTGGGCCGACCCCCGGATCACCCATGATGATCGCGGCACAGGCCAGGGCAGACGGCGTCGACCAGCCCGTGAACGGGTGATGAACACCGTCCTCCGGTCATCCGATAGCCTCTGCCGAATGCCGTCCGGGCGCCGCAGGCCAAGCGGCGCCCCCACATGCAGACGACCGGCGCGGACGCGTCGGCACCCAGGGAGTGAGTTTCGGTTGTCGACCGTGATCGTCACCGGTCAGCCGGTACCCGGATCCTCGCTCGAGAGTGATCTGCGGTCCCTCGGCTTCGAGGTGCGGGTGGCCTCCGACACATCCGACACGGAGACGCTCCTCGCCGCCGTCCCCAGTGACGAGCGCGTGGCCGTCGTGGACGCCGGCTTCGTCGGCCACGTGCACGCGCTGCGCCTTGGCCTGACCGACCCCCGCTTCCCGCTCGCCGCCGTCCCCGGCGCCGTCACGGCCCAGCCGGCCGGCCGCCAGGCACTGACCCGGGCGATGGCCCGGGAGACCTCGGCGGACAGTGGTACGACGCCCTCGGCCCCGCGGGACACGGCAGGTGCCGTCACCGCCGTCGAGAGCCTCGCCGACCGCATCGTCGCCGCACTCGACGCCGACGGCACCGACGTGCACCGTCCCGAGCTCGGCAGCCTGGTCGCCGCCGTACCGGCCGACCCGCAGGCCCGCAACGAGGCCCGGCAGGCCGTGGCCGCCGTCGACGACGAGGCCGTACGCCTGAAGTCCGCCGTGAAGGCCCGCGACGGCTTCTTCACGACCTTCTGCATCAGCCCGTACTCCCGCTACATAGCCCGCTGGTGCGCCCGCCGGGGCCTCACCCCGAACCAGGTCACCACCGCCTCGCTGCTCACCGCCCTGATCGCGGCCGGCTGCGCGGCCACCGGTACCCGCACGGGCTTCGTCGCCGCCGGCATCCTGCTGATCTGCTCGTTCGTCCTGGACTGCACGGACGGCCAGCTCGCCCGCTACTCCCTGCAGTACTCCACGCTCGGAGCCTGGCTCGACGCCACCTTCGACCGTGCCAAGGAGTACGCCTACTACGCCGGCCTCGCCCTCGGCGCGGCCCGCGGCGGCCACGACGATGTATGGGCCCTGGCGCTCGGCGCGATGATCCTGCAGACCTGCCGGCATGTCGTGGACTTCTCCTTCAACGAGGCCAACCACGACGCCACCGCCAACACCAGCCCCACCGCCGCCCTCTCCGGCAAGCTCGACAGCGTCGGCTGGACGGTCTGGGTGCGCCGGATGATAGTGCTGCCCATCGGTGAGCGCTGGGCCATGATCGCCGTCCTCACCGCGTTCACCACCCCCCGCATCACCCTCTCCGTGCTGATCATCGGCTGCGCCATAGCGGCGACGTACACCACGGCAGGGCGCGTGCTGCGTTCGGTCACGCGGAAGGCGCGGCGCACCGACCGCGCGGCGCAGGCGCTCGCAGACCTCTCGGACAACGGGCCGCTCAGCGGGCTGCTCGCCCGCGTCGTGCGCGGCCGGTTCGCCTACCTGGCGCCGCTCAGCGCGGCCCTGGGCGCGGTCGGCATGGTCGTCGGCGCCTGGCAGCTGGGGGCGAGCTGGTGGCTCGTGCTCCTGGCCGGTGCCTACGTCCTGTTCTCCGCCGAGGCCCTCGCCCATCCCCTCAAGGGCGCCCTCGACTGGCTCGTCCCCCCGCTCTTCCGCGCCGCCGAGTACTGCACCGTCCTGGTGCTGGCGGCCAAAGCGGGCGTGAACGGAGCACTTCCGGCGGCTTTCGGGCTGGTGGCCGCCGTCGCCTACCATCACTACGACACGGTGTACCGCATCCGCGGGAACGCCGGAGCGCCGCCGGCCTGGCTGGCGCGCGCCATCGGGGGGCAGGAAGGACGGACGCTGCTCGTCACCGTCCTCGCCGCGTTGCTCACCGCCTCGCAGTTCACGGTCGCGCTCACGGTCCTCGCCGTGGTCGTCGCCCTCGTGGTGCTCGTCGAGAGCATCCGCTTCTGGGTGTCCGCAGGGGCGCCCGCAGTACACGACGAAGGAGAACCCGCATGATCGGCCTCGTGCTGGCGGCCGGCGCCGGACGGCGCCTGCGCCCCTACACCGACAGCCTCCCCAAGGCTCTGGTGCCGGTGGGCCCCGCGGGCATAGAGGGCGAACCGACGGTCCTGGACCTCACCCTCGGCAACTTCGCCGAGATCGGCCTGACCGAGGTCGCGATCATCGTCGGCTACCGCAAGGAAGCCGTGTACGAGCGCAAGGCCGCCCTGGAACAGAAGTACGGCCTCAAGCTCACCCTCATCGACAACGACAAGGCCGAGGAGTGGAACAACGCCTACTCCCTGTGGTGCGGGCGTGACGCGCTCAAGGACGGCGTGATCCTCGCCAACGGCGACACCGTGCACCCGGTCTCCGTCGAGAAGACGCTGCTCGCCGCCCGCGGCGACGGCAAGAAGATCATCCTCGCCCTCGACACGGTGAAGTCCCTCGCGGACGAGGAGATGAAGGTCGTCGTCGACCCCGCCAAGGGCGTCCAGAAGATCACCAAACTGATGGACCCGGCCGAGGCCACCGGCGAGTACATCGGCGTCACCCTCATCGAGGGCGACGCCGCCGCCGAACTGGCCGACGCGCTCAAGACGGTGTGGGAGACCGACCCGCAGCAGTTCTACGAGCACGGCTACCAGGAGCTCGTGGGCCGCGGCTTCAGGATCGACACGGCGCCGATCGGCGACGTCAGCTGGGTCGAGATCGACAACCACGACGATCTCGCCAAGGGACGGGAGATCGCATGCCGGTACTGACGAGGCTCATCCCCTCGCCGGTCGTCCTGGACATCCGCCCGGGTGCCCTCGACGACCTGGCCGCCGTACTCGCCGACGAGCGCATCTCGCACTCCGGCCGGCTCGCCGTCGCGGTGAGCGGCGGCTCGGGCGCGAGGCTGCGTGAGCGCGTCGCGCCCTCGCTGCCCGGCGCCACCTGGTACGAGGTCGGCGGCGGCACCCTCGACGACGCGGTCCGGCTGGCCGGCGACATAAAGGCCGGTCGCTACGACGCGGTCGTGGGCCTCGGCGGCGGCAAGATCATCGACTGCGCCAAGTTCGCGGCGGCCCGCGTGGGCCTGCCGCTGGTCGCCGTACCGACGAATCTCGCGCACGACGGCCTGTGCTCCCCGGTCGCGACCCTCGACAACGACGCGGGCCGCGGCTCGTACGGCGTGCCGAATCCGATCGCGGTCGTGATCGACCTGGACGTGATCCGCGAGGCCCCCGCCCGTTTCGTGCGGGCCGGCATCGGTGATGCCGTCTCCAACATCTCGGCCATCGCGGACTGGGAGCTCGCGGGACGCGTCAAGGGCGAGAAGATCGACGGCCTCGCCGCCGCGATCGCCCGGCAGGCGGGCGAGGCGGTGCTACGGCACCCGGGCGGCATCGGGGACACCGACTTCCTCCAGGTGCTCGCCGAGGCACTGGTCCTCAGCGGCATCGCCATGTCGGTGTCGGGCGACTCCCGCCCGTCCTCCGGTGCCTGCCACGAGATCAACCACGCCTTCGACCTGCTCTTCCCCCAGCGGGCGGCCGCCCACGGCGAGCAGTGCGGGATCGGCGCCGTCTTCGCGATGTACCTGCGCGGCGCGCACGAGGAGTCGGCGTACATGGCGACGGTGCTGCGCCGGCACGGGCTTCCGGTGCTGCCGGAGGACATCGGCTTCACCGTGGACGAGTTCGTGCGAGCCGTGGAGTTCGCCCCGGAGACCCGGCCCGGCCGTTACACGATCCTCGAACACCTCGACCTCAAATCCCACCAGATCAAGGACATCTACGCCGACTATGTCAAGGCCATCGGTAGCTGAACTCCGGCCGGTCGTCCATCCCCCGGGGGTGAAGGACCGGCGCAGCGGTGAGCACTGGGGTGGACGCCTCTACATGCGAGAGGTGTCGCTGCGGGTCGACCGCTACCTGGTGAACACCAGGATCACGCCCAACCAGCTCACGTATCTGATGACCGTCTTCGGTGTCCTCGCGGCCCCGGCCCTGCTGGTGCCGGGGATCGCGGGCGCCGTGCTCGGCGTCGTGATGGTCCAGCTGTACCTGCTGCTGGACTGCGTCGACGGCGAGATCGCGCGCTGGAAGAAGCAGTACTCGCTCGGCGGTGTCTACCTCGACCGGGTCGGCGCCTATCTGACGGACGCGGCGGTGCTGGTGGGCCTCGGCCTGCGCGCCGCCGACCTGTGGGGCCCCGGGCGGATCGACTGGCTGTGGGCCTTCCTCGGCACGCTCGCCGCGCTCGGCGCGATCCTGATCAAGGCCGAGACCGACCTCGTCGGCGTCGCCCGCCACCAGGGCGGTCTGCCGCCGGTCAAGGAGGCCGCGGCCGAGCCCCGCTCCTCCGGCATGGCGCTGGCCCGCCGGGCCGCCGGGGCGCTCAAGTTCCACCGCCTGATCCTCGGGATCGAGGCGTCCCTGCTGATCCTGGCCCTCGCGATCGTCGACCAGATCAGGGGCGACCTGTTCTTCACCCGGCTCGGCACCGCCGTACTCGCCGGGATCGCACTGCTGCAGACCCTGCTGCATCTGGTGTCCATCCTCGCGTCGAGCAGGCTGAGGTGAGCGCTGTGGAGTCCTCGAAGACGCCGCTGAAGGTCGGCGCGGTGATCATCACCATGGGCAACCGCCCCGACGAACTCAGGGCCCTGCTCGACTCGGTCGCGGGGCAGGACGGCGACCCGGTCGAGGTGGTCGTCGTCGGCAACGGCTCGCCCGTCCCGGACGTCCCCGCCGGGGTACGGACGGTCGAACTGTCCGAGAACCTGGGCATCCCCGGTGGCCGCAACGTCGGTATCGAGGCCTTCGGCCCGGGCGGCCGCGAGGTCGACATCATGCTCTTCCTCGACGACGACGGCCTCCTCGCGCGAAGCGACACCGCCGAGCTGTGCCGCGACGCGTTCGCCGCCGACCCGGAGCTCGGCATCGTCAGCTTCCGCATCGCCGACCCGGACACCGGCGAGACCCAGCGCCGCCACGTGCCGCGCCTGCGGGCCTCCGACCCGATGCGCTCCTCCCGGGTCACCACCTTCCTCGGCGGCGCCAACGCCGTCCGTACGGCGGTCTTCGCCGAGGTCGGCGGCCTGCCGGACGAGTTCTTCTACGCGCACGAGGAGACCGACCTGGCCTGGCGGGCCCTGGACGCGGGCTGGATGATCGACTACCGGTCCGACATGGTGCTGTACCACCCCACCACCGCACCCTCGCGGCACGCGGTCTACCACCGCATGGTCGCCCGCAACCGCGTGTGGCTGGCCCGCCGCAACCTCCCCACCCTCCTGGTGCCGGTCTACCTCGGGGTGTGGCTGCTGCTGACCCTGCTGCGCCGCCCCTCGCGCCCGGCCCTGAAGGCCTGGCTCGGCGGGTTCAAGGAGGGCTGGGCCTCCGCGTGCGGTCCCCGCCGGCCCATGAAGTGGCGTACGGTGTGGCGGCTGACCCGACTGGGCCGCCCTCCCGTCATCTGACAAGCTCGGAGCGGCGAGCACCCGGGCCCGGCCCGGGCTCCCGGCTCCGATCGGGTCGGCACGGGCCAGGCCGGTACCGGCCGCGCATCTCGAAGACGAAAGTATCCACTGGTGAGTGAGACAACGCATGACGGCAGAGTCGCGGTGAGCGCCGCCCCGCCGTCCGACGAGGGCCTCACGGCGGCGGACCTCGCCGCCAAGTACGGGCTGGCCGTCAGCGGCGCCCGGCCGTCGCTGGGGACGTACGTACGTCGGCTTTGGGGACGGCGCCACTTCATCCTGGCCTTCTCCCAGGCGAAGCTGACCGCCCAGTACAGCCAGGCCAAGCTGGGCCAGCTCTGGCAGGTGGCCACCCCGCTGCTGAACGCCGCGGTGTACTACTTCATCTTCGGCGTGATCCTTAACGCCAGCCGGGGCATGTCGCACGCGGTGTACATCCCGTTCCTGGTCACGGGCGTCTTCGTCTTCACCTTCACGCAGAGCTCGGTCATGGCGGGCGTGCGCGCGATCTCCGGCAACCTCGGCCTGGTCCGCGCCCTGCACTTCCCGCGCGCCTCCCTGCCGATCTCCTTCGCGCTCCAGCAGCTGCAGCAGCTGCTGTTCTCGATGCTGGTGCTGTTCGTCGTGGCCGTCGCCTTCGGCAGCTACCCGGACCTGTCCTGGCTGCTGATCGTCCCGATCCTGGCCCTGCAGTTCCTCTTCAACACCGGCCTCGCGCTGATCATGGCCCGGGCGGGCGCCAAGACCCCGGACCTGGCCCAGCTGATGCCGTTCGTGATGCGGACGTGGATGTACGCGTCCGGCGTGATGTTCTCCATCCCGGTCATGCTCGCCGACAAGCCGCAGTGGGCGGAGAACGTCCTGCAGTGGAACCCGGCCGCGATCTACATGGACCTCATGCGCTTCGCGCTGATCGACGGCTACGGCTCCGAGAACCTGCCCGCCAACGTCTGGGCGGTGGCGGGCGGCTGGGCCGCGCTCGTCGCGATCGGCGGCTTCGTGTACTTCTGGAAGGCGGAGGAGAGGTACGGCCGTGGCTGAGAGCAGTCCCGAGCGGAACACCGGCGAGCGCGTCCCCACCGTCGTCGCCGACGAACTGCACATCGTCTACCGCGTCCACGGCGCCAAGACCGGCAAGGGCAGCGCCACCGCCGCCCTCAGCCGCATACTCAAGCGAGGCTCCGACGACGCCAAGAGCGGGGTGCGCAAGGTGCACGCCGTACGCGGCGTCTCCTTCGTCGCCTACCGCGGCGAGGCCATCGGCCTGATCGGCTCCAACGGCTCCGGCAAGTCGACCCTGCTGAGGGCCATCGCCGGACTGCTGCCCGCCGAGAGCGGCAAGGTCTACACCGACGGCCAGCCGTCCCTGCTCGGTGTGAACGCGGCCCTGATGAACGACCTGACCGGAGAGCGGAACGTCGTCCTGGGCGGGCTCGCCATGGGAATGTCCCGCGAGGAGATCAAGGACCGCTACCAGGAGATCGTCGACTTCTCCGGCATCAACGAGAAGGGCGACTTCATCACCCTCCCGATGCGCACCTATTCCTCCGGCATGGCGGCCCGGCTCCGCTTCTCCATCGCCGCCGCCAAGGACCACGACGTCCTCATGATCGACGAGGCGCTGGCCACCGGTGACCGCAAGTTCCAGAAGCGCTCTGAAGAACGCATCCGGGAACTGCGCAAGGAAGCCGGCACCGTCTTCCTGGTCAGCCATAACAACAAGTCGATCCGCGACACCTGCAATCGCGTCCTGTGGCTGGAGCGCGGTGAGTTGCGCATGGACGGCCCGACCGAAGAGGTCCTCAAGGAATACGAGAAGTTCACGGGGAAATAGCCCGATCTGTCCCGGGCCCCGCCGGAGCCTTTCCGGCGGGGCCCGGCGTCTGCAAAGGAAACGTCAACTCCGGCCCGCCGTAGGAATCTTGTCGCAAATCGGTGTGTTGTTGTGATGTGCGGGACACCCGGGCGCTCCTTGCCGCGTTGTACAACGTAAGCTGTACCGGTCCCGCGAAAGCGGCAAGTGGGGCGATAATGCGCGACACCCCCCGTCCGGGCCGCCCGGCGGACGGCCAGGCGGCGTGTCCGAAATAGTGTGTATTGGGTCGGCAGTGTAGAACGGGAGATGTGACGGCAATGGCTACGGAAACTCCCCAGCTCAACGCAGCACGTGCCGTCCCCGCCCCGGGTAGCGCGCGGTGACGGGAACCGACACGGCCCGCCCCGGTGATCCGGAGCGCGGCACGCTCGACAAGGCCGCGCACGAGAACTTCCCCGTGGCCCCGTTCTTCCTGCCCAAGACCTGGCGCGACGACCTCATGTCCGTCTACGGCTTCGCGCGCCTCGTCGACGACATCGGCGACGGCGACCTGGCCCCCGGCGGCGCCGACGCCCGCCTGCTCGGCGTGTCCCCCGAGGACGCCGAGGACCGCCTGCTGCTCCTCGACGCCTTCGAGGCCGACCTGCGCCGCGTCTTCGACTCCACCCCGCGGCACCCGCTCCTGCGCCGCCTCCAGTACACCGTCGGCCGCTGCTCCCTCACGCCCGAGCCCTTCCTCGGCCTGATCGCCGCCAACCGCCAGGACCAGCTGGTCGCGCGGTACGAGACCTACGACGACCTCCTCGCGTACTGCGAACTGTCCGCCAACCCCGTCGGGCGCCTCGTCCTCGCCGTCACCGGCGCCTCGACCCCCGAGCGGATCCGCCTCTCCGACTCGATCTGCACCGGCCTCCAGATCGTCGAACACCTGCAGGACGTCGCCGAGGACCTCGGCCGCGACCGGATCTACCTGCCCGCCGCCGACATGAAGCGCTTCCACGTCCAGGAGGCCGACCTCGCCGCGACCGCCACGGGCGCATCGGTGCGCGCACTGCTCGCACACGAAGCCCAACGCGCCCGTGACCTCCTGAATGAAGGCGCCCCCCTGGTGGGTAGCGTCCACGGCAGACTGAAGCTGCTGCTCACAGGGTTCGTGGCGGGGGGAAGGGCGGCGATCCGCGCGATCGCCGCCGCCGACTACGACGTACTTCCCGGCCCGCCCAAGCCCGGCAAGGTCCAGCTGCTGCGCGAGGTGGGCGTGATCCTGCGAGGAAAGGGGTGATCCGGACCGTGGAGTCGGCACCACACGTGTCCGCACCGGTACTCGCCGCCTACCGCTACTGCGAGACCGTCACCGGGCAGCAGGCCCGCAACTTCGCGTACGGCATCAGGCTGCTGCCGACGCCCAAGCGCCGCGCGATGTCGGCGCTCTACGCGTTCTCCCGGCGCATCGACGACATCGGCGACGGCGCGCTGGCCGACGACGCCAAGGTCGCGCGGCTCGAGGCCACCCGGGCGCTGCTCGCGCGGATCCGCGAGGGAGCGGTCGCCGAGGACGA
Organism: Streptomyces sp. NPDC046805; assembly: GCF_040645355.1. Taxonomy (NCBI): domain Bacteria; kingdom Bacillati; phylum Actinomycetota; class Actinomycetes; order Kitasatosporales; family Streptomycetaceae; genus Streptomyces; species Streptomyces sp. NPDC046805. The sequence continues at coordinate 136,051 of NZ_JBEYYC010000021.1, forward strand.
CACCGACCCGGTGGCCGTCGCGCTCACGCATGCCGCACAGGCGTACCCGATCCCGCTCGGCGGCCTGGACGAGCTCATCGACGGCGTCCAGATGGACGTGCGCGGCGAGCACTACGAGACCTGGGACGACCTGAAGGCCTACTGCCGCTGTGTGGCCGGCGCCATCGGACGGCTCTCGCTCGGCGTCTTCGGTACGGAAGCGGGGGCGCGCGGCGCCGAGCGCGCACCCGAGTACGCCGACACGCTCGGGCTCGCGCTGCAGCTCACCAACATCCTCAGAGACGTCCGCGAGGACGCGCAGGGCGGCCGTGTCTATCTGCCCGCCGACGACCTCGCGAAATTCGGCTGCTCGGCCGGCTTCGCCGGACCGACACCGCCCAAGGGTGCCGACTTCGCGGGCCTGGTGCACTTCGAGGTGCGGCGGGCCCGCGCCCTGTTCGCCGAGGGCTACCGCCTGCTGCCCATGCTCGACCGGCGCAGCGGCGCGTGCGTCGCCGCCATGGCCGGGATCTACCGGCGCCTGCTCGACCGCATCGAGCGCGAGCCGGAGGCCGTGCTGCGCGGCCGCGTCTCGCTGCCCGGCCGCGAGAAGGCGTACGTCGCCGTGCGCGGACTGTCCGGCCTGGACGCCCGGCACGTGTCCCGACGGACCGTCGGGAGGCGCGCCTGATGGACAATGTGGGCCAAGGTGGCACTGTCGGAGAAGTGCGTCAGGCAACCCTCCGCTCGGTGGCGGCGTCCCTGACTGCGACTGCCATGGCCTGCCGTGCGCCGTATTCCCTGCACAGCGGGCGCGCACGGAAGGGTGCACGATGACCGACGGCAGGCGGCCGGACGCGCCGCACGCTGACACCCCGGCACACGCCGGCCGCAGTGCCGTCGTGGTCGGCGGCGGTCTGGCCGGGATCACGGCCGCGCTCGCGCTCGCCGACGCGGGCATGGAGGTCACCCTGCTCGAAGGCAGGCCGAGGCTGGGCGGCCTCGCCTTCTCCTTCCGGCGCGGCGAGCTGACCGTCGACAACGGCCAGCACGTGTACCTGCGTTGCTGCACCGCCTACCGCTGGTTCCTCGACCGCATCGAGGGCGCCGCGCTGGCACCACTGCAGGAACGTCTCGACGTGCCTGTTCTCGACCTTGCCAAGCCCGAGGGACGGCGGCTCGGCAGGCTGCGGCGCGACCCGCTGCCCGTGCCCCTGCACCTGGGCCGCAGCCTCGCCACCTACCCGCACCTCTCGCTCGCCGAGCGTGCCGCGGTCGGGCGTGCCGCGCTCGCGCTCAAGGGGCTCGACCTCGCCGATCCGACCCTGGACACCCAGGACTTCGGCAGCTGGCTGGCCGCGCACGGCCAGTCCGCGCGTGCCATCGAGGCCCTGTGGGACCTGGTCGGGGTCGCCACCCTCAACGCGGTCGCGGGCGACGCCTCGCTGGGGCTCGCCGCGATGGTGTTCAAGACCGGTCTGCTGTCCGACCCGGGCGCGGCCGACATCGGCTGGGCGCGCGTCCCGCTGGGCGACCTGCACGACCGGCTGGCCCGCAAGGCGCTCGACTCCGCGGGCGTGCGCATCGAGGTCCGTACACGCGTCACCTCCATCTCTCACAACGGAAACGGGAGTTGGAGCGTTCAGGTTCCCGGCGAGACGCTGTCGGCCGACGCGGTCGTCCTCGCCGTACCCCAGCGCGAGGCGCACGACCTGCTGCCGGCCGGGGCCCTCGACGCCCCCCGGCAGCTGCTGGAGATCGACACCGCACCGATCCTCAACGTCCACGTCGTCTACGACCGCAAGGTGCTCGCCAAGCCGTTCTTCGCGGCCCTCGGCACCCCCGTGCAGTGGGTCTTCGACCGCACCGAGGCCTCGGGACTGCGCGACGGTCAGTACCTCGCCCTGTCCCAGTCGGCCGCGCAGGACGAGATCGACGCGCCGGTCGCCGTACTGCGCGAGCGCTACCTGCCCGAGCTTCAGCGGCTGCTGCCGGCCACGCGCGCGGCGGACATCAAGGACTTCTTCGTGACCCGGGAGCGCACGGCGACGTTCGCCCCCACCCCTGGCGTCGGGCGGCTGCGGCCCGGCGCACGCACCAAGACCCCCGGCCTGTACCTGGCCGGAGCGTGGACCGCCACCGGGTGGCCCGCGACCATGGAGAGTGCGGTCCGCAGTGGTGTGAGTGCGGCGGACGCCGCCCTGCGCGCCCTGGGCCGGCCCCGCCCCCGCCATCTCTTCGAGTTCGAGGAGGCGGCCTGATGATCGATCAGCAGGCGGCAGGCTCCCGCACCCCCGGTACCGCAGAAAGAGGAGAGACTGTGCCCACTGTGCCCCCGGCCACGAAGGCTGCCGACGCGGTGGACGTGACCGCGCTTCTGGAGCGCGGCCGGACCCTGGCCACACCGGTACTGAGGGCGGCCATCGACCGCCTCGCACCTCCCATGGACACCGTCGCCGCCTACCACTTCGGCTGGATCGACGCCCAGGGCAACCCCATGGCAGGCGACGGGGGCAAGGCCGTGCGCCCCGCCCTCGCCGTGCTGTCCGCCGAGGTCACCGGCGCCGCACCCGAGATCGGAGTCCCCGGCGCCGTCGCCGTCGAACTGGTCCACAACTTCTCGCTGCTGCACGACGACCTGATGGACGGCGACGAGCAGCGCCGGCACCGCGACACGGTCTGGAAGGTGCACGGCCCCGCCCAGGCCATCCTCGTCGGCGACGCCCTGTTCGCCCTGGCCAACGAGCTGCTGCTGGAGCTCGGCACGGTCGAGGCCGGCCGCGCGACCCGCCGCCTGACCACCGCCACCCGCGCCCTGATCGACGGTCAGGCGCAGGACATCTCCTACGAGCACCGCGACCGCGTCAGCGTCGAGGAGTGCCTGGAGATGGAGGGCAACAAGACCGGCGCCCTGCTCGCCTGCGCCTCCTCCATCGGCGCGGTGCTCGGCGGCGCGGACGACAAGACCGCCGACACACTGGAGAAGTACGGCTACCACCTGGGCCTCGCCTTCCAGGCCGTCGACGACCTCCTCGGCATCTGGGGCGACCCGGAGTCCACCGGCAAGCAGACCTGGAGCGACCTGCGCCAGCGCAAGAAGTCCCTGCCGGTCGTGGCCGCGCTCGCCGCGGGCGGCTCCGCCTCCGCGCAGCTCGGCGAGATGCTCGCCGCCGACGCCGTGAGCAGCGACTTCGAGAGCTTCTCGGAGGAGGAGTTCGCGGCCCGCGCCGCCCTCATCGAGAAGGCCGGCGGCCGCGAGTGGACCGCCGAGGAGGCACGTCGCCAGTACAGCATCGCCCTCGAAGCCCTCGACGCCATCGACATGCCCGACCGGGTCCGCGACCAGTTCGCGGCGCTCGCCGACTTCGTCGTCGTACGAAAGAGATGAGCACCATCGGTCGAATAGCTCTCGCGTAGTCGCCGGCCGGTGCCGCGGGCAGGACCCGCGGACCGGCCGACGGCGGACCCACAGCAGCACGACGGACACGACTGCACGAAGGGGAAGCCATGACAGCGACGACCGACGGAAGCACCGGCGCCACCAAGCCGCCGCACGCTACCGCGGCCAGCGAAGCCGACAGCACCCCCGCGGCGGCCGGGGTACGCCAAGCCGCCGTACGTGCCACCCGGCGCGCCACCGACTTCCTGCTCGCCCTGCAGGACACCGAGGGCTGGTGGAAGGGCGACCTCGAGACCAACGTCACGATGGACGCCGAGGACCTTCTCCTCCGCCAGTTCCTGGGCATCCGCGACGAGGAGACGACCCGCGCCGCCGCCCTCTTCATCCGCGGCGAGCAGCGCGAGGACGGCACGTGGGCCACCTTCTACGGCGGCCCCGGCGAACTCTCCGCCACCATCGAGGCATACGTCGCCCTCCGCCTGGCCGGCGACGCGCCCGACGCCCCCCACATGGCGAAGGCCTCCGCCTGGGTCCGCGAGCAGGGCGGCATCGCCGCCTCCCGAGTGTTCACCCGCATCTGGCTGGCCCTGTTCGGCTGGTGGAAGTGGGAGGACCTGCCCGAACTCCCGCCGGAGCTCGTCTACTTCCCGAAGTGGATGCCGCTCAACATCTACGACTTCGGGTGCTGGGCCCGGCAGACCATCGTGGCCCTGACGATCGTCTCCGCCAAGCGCCCGGTCCGGCCGGCGCCCTTCCCGCTCGACGAACTGCACACCGACCCGGCTCGGCCCAACCCGCCCAAGCCCTTCGTCCCGGTGGCGAGTTGGGACGGTGTCTTCCAGCGCCTGGACAAGGCGATGCACCGCCTGCGCCCGGTCATGCCGCGCCGGCTGCGCCGGGCCGCGATGAACACCGCCGCCCGCTGGATCATCGAGCGCCAGGAGAACGACGGCTGCTGGGGCGGCATTCAGCCGCCGGCCGTGTACTCGTTGATCGCCCTGCACCTGCTCGGCTACGACCTCCAGCACCCCGTGATGCGCGAGGGCCTCGCCTCGCTGGACCGTTTCGCCGTATGGCGCGAGGACGGGGCCCGGATGATCGAGGCCTGCCAGTCGCCGGTGTGGGACACCTGCCTGGCCACCATCGCGCTCGCCGACGCGGGCGTGCCCGCCGACCATCCGCAACTCGTCAAGGCGGCCGACTGGATGCTCGGGGAGGAGATCGTCCGGCCCGGCGACTGGGCCGTGCGGCGGCCCCAACTCCCGCCCGGCGGCTGGGCGTTCGAGTTCCACAACGACAACTACCCCGACATCGACGACACCGCCGAGGTCGCCCTCGCACTGCGCCGCGTCCGCCACCACGACCCCGAGCGCCTGGAGGGGGCGATCGGGCGTGCGGTGCGCTGGAACCTCGGGATGCAGTCGAAGAACGGCGCCTGGGGCGCCTTCGACGTCGACAACACCAGCCCCTTCCCCAACCGGCTGCCGTTCTGCGACTTCGGCGAGGTCATCGACCCGCCGTCCGCCGACGTCACCGCGCACGTCGTCGAGATGCTCGCCGTCGAGGGCCTGTCCCACGACCCGCGCACCCGGCGCGGCATCGAGTGGCTGCTCGCCGAACAGGAGCCGGACGGCTCGTGGTTCGGGCGCTGGGGCGTCAACTACGTATACGGCACGGGGTCGGTGGTGCCCGCGCTGACCGCCGCCGGACTCCCCGGCTCGCACCCGGCGATCCGGCGCGCGGTGACCTGGCTGGAGAGCGTCCAGAACGACGACGGCGGCTGGGGCGAGGACCTGCGCTCCTACAAGGACGTCAAGGAGTGGAGCGGCCGCGGCGCCTCCACCGCCTCGCAGACCGCGTGGGCGCTGCTCGCGCTGCTGGCGGCGGGGGAGAAGGACTCCAAGGCCGTGGAGCGCGGCATCGAGTGGCTCGCCGCCACCCAGCGGGAGGACGGCTCCTGGGACGAGCCGTACTTCACCGGCACCGGCTTCCCCTGGGACTTCTCCATCAACTACCACCTCTACCGGCAGGTCTTCCCGCTCACCGCACTCGGCCGGTACGTGCACGGCGAACCCTTCGCCGACAAGCCCGCGGGGAACCCCGACGCGAAGCCGCTCGCCGGAGCCGAGGGGAGCTGATGAGCGCACAGCCCGCTCCGGCCCCGCTGCTGATCGCCTGCGCGCTCGGCATCGAGCACCTCGCCCTGCGCGCGGGGGAGCGCGGCGGCCCTGGCGGGCCGGTCACCGTGCTGCGCACGGGCATGGGGCCCAAGGCGGCGCAGCGGTCCGTCACCCGGCTGCTGGCCGACCCGGCGCTGGCCTCGGCCGCCGTGCTCGCCACCGGTTTCTGCGCGGGCCTCGCCCCCGGTATGCACCCCGGCGATCTGGTCGTCGCCGAGGAGACCAGGGACCCGGGCGGAAACGTCCCGTGCGTGGGCACCGAACTGCTCGTCAAGGAACTCGTACGGACGCTGCCCGGACGGACCGTCCACACCGGACCCCTCACCGGCTCCGACCACGTCGTCCGCGGAACCGAACGGTCCGATCTGCTGGCGACCGGCGCGATCGCCGTCGACATGGAGTCGGCGGCCACGCTTCTGAGCGCCGTGCGCGCGGGCGCGCGCCCGGTTGCGGCCGTACGGGTGGTCGTGGACGCTCCTGAACATGAACTGGTCCGGATCGGCACGGTGCGCGGTGGAATATCGGCTTTCCGCGTCCTTCGTTCCGTCCTTCCCGCTTTCTTCGAATGGCACCGTTCTTTGCTGCTCCCCCGGAGGTGAGCCAGATGGCCATGCCGCTGCGCCAGTCCATCAAGGTCGCGACGTACCTGGCTGAACAGAAGCTGCGCAGGCGGGACAAGTTTCCGCTCATCGTCGAGTTGGAACCACTCTTCGCCTGCAACCTGAAGTGCGAGGGATGCGGCAAGATCCAGCACCCGGCCGGCGTGCTCAAGCAGCGGATGCCGGTCGCGCAGGCGGTGGGAGCGGTGCTCGAGTCCGGCGCGCCGATGGTGTCCATCGCCGGCGGAGAGCCCCTGATGCATCCGCAGATCGACGAGATCGTGCGCCAGCTGGTGGCCAAGCGGAAGTACGTCTTCCTGTGCACCAACGCCCTGTTGCTGCGCAAGAAGATGCACGAGTTCAAGCCGTCACCCTACTTCGCCTTCGCGGTGCACATCGACGGGCTGCGCGAGCGGCACGACGAGTCCGTGGCGAAGGAGGGCGTGTTCGACGAGGCGGTGGCGGCCATCAAGGAGGCCCAGCGGCGCGGTTTCCGGGTCACCACCAACTCGACCTTCTTCAACACCGACACTCCGCAGACCGTCGTCGAGGTGCTCAACTTCCTCAACGACGACCTCAAGGTCGACGAGATGATGATCTCGCCCGCCTACGCCTACGAGAAGGCCCCCGACCAGGAGCACTTCCTCGGCGTCGAGCAGACCCGCGAGCTGTTCCGGAAGGCCTTCGCGGGCAACAACCGCCGCCGCTGGCGGCTCAACCACTCCCCGCTCTTCCTGGACTTCCTGGAAGGCAAGGTCGACTTCCCGTGCACCGCATGGGCGATCCCGAACTACTCGCTCTTCGGCTGGCAGCGCCCCTGCTACCTGATGAGCGACGGATACGTGCCGACGTACCGCGAGCTCATCGAGAAGACCGACTGGGACAAGTACGGCCGCGGCAAGGACCCGCGCTGCGCCAACTGCATGGCGCACTGCGGCTACGAGCCCACCGCCGTCCTCGCCACCATGGGCTCCCTCAAGGAGTCGCTGCGCGCCCTGAGCGAGACGATCTCCGGAAACCGGGAGTGACTCAATGACCGCCGTCTCCTTGGGAGTTCCCGAGGTACCTGCCCGGCCGCTCGCCGAGCGGCGCGTGTCGCGGCAGATCCACGTCGGTCCGGTGGCGGTCGGGGGCGGGGCGCCGGTGTCGGTGCAGTCGATGACGACGACCCGTACGTCGGACATCGGTGCCACGTTGCAGCAGATCGCGGAACTGACCGCGTCCGGCTGCCAGATCGTGCGCGTGGCGTGCCCGACGCAGGACGACGCGGACGCGCTGGCGACGATCGCCCGGAAGTCGCAGATCCCGGTGATCGCGGACATCCACTTCCAGCCGAAGTACGTCTTCGCGGCGATCGAGGCCGGTTGCGCGGCGGTGCGGGTGAACCCCGGCAACATCAAGCAGTTCGACGACAAGGTCAAGGAGATCGCGCGGGCGGCCAAGGACCACGGCACCCCGATCCGCATCGGTGTCAACGCGGGTTCGCTGGACCGGCGTCTGCTGGAGAAGTACGGCAAGGCGACCCCTGAGGCGCTGGTGGAGTCGGCCCTGTGGGAGGCGTCGCTCTTCGAGGAGCACGACTTCCGGGACATCAAGATCTCGGTCAAGCACAACGACCCGGTCGTGATGATCGA
>NZ_JBEYYC010000022.1:0-139140 GCF_040645355.1 Streptomyces sp. NPDC046805
CGGGAGACCAGCGTGCCCAACACCGTTCGGGGCACACGACTGAGCACGAGTCCTGGCAGCAGGACTCACTCCCGCTCAGTCTCTAGGAACGGTTCAGCAGGGAGTTCAGGGGGTCGTTCCCGGCCTCGCGTGGTAGAGCCGGAGTCCGTCGAAGAGGGTGGACGGCCAGTCGCGGGCGTACGCAGGCGTGCGGTCCCCCTCGCCGACGAGTGTGGCGACGGGCTCGCTGCGTGCGGTCCGCTCGATGGCCGCCCGGGTCGTGTTGGCGTTGCTGCCCGAGGTCGCCCCCGAGGAGCAGCCGGCGTAGAACGCGATCGGGATGGCCTCATGCCCGGTGAGCAGGCAGGGCGGGCGCACGCCGAGGCGGTGCAGTTCGGCGGCGGTGCGCGCCCACCCCCGGTGGGCGGCCGTGGTGCGGCCGACCGTACGGTCCAGGACGGCGAGCTGTACCGCCGCGTGGGCGGCGAGCCCGAGGGCCACCAGGGTCACGGCCACTGGCCGCCAGGCACGCCCGGCCCCGGTCACGAGGTGGACCAGCGCGTCCGCGACGGGGAGGGCGAGCAGGGCGTAGGCGGGCAGCAGGAAGCGGGGTGCCGCGTATCCGATCATGAACAGGTAGGGGAAGGCCGCCGTCAGCCCGCACGCCAGGGGGAGGAGGGTGGCCGTCGTGCGCCCGGCTCGGACCGCGAGCACCAGACCGACCGCGGCGAGCACGGGCAGCACGAGCCACCAGGCGAAGACCACCGGGTCGGGCAGCGGTCCGGTGCACGGCCGGCACAGGGTCCGTCCCTCCAGGCTGCGCAGCACGTAGGGGACCGCGAAGTGCGCGCCGAGTCCGCCCTGGATCGCGGAGCCGACGGCCAGCCGCCGCGCGAGGCCGCCGTAGCTGACGTACGCCTCGACCACCCACTCGACGGCCCCGGCCGCCAGTCCGGCGAGAAGCGCGGCGAGCGGGGTCCAGTGGCGGCGGTACAGCGCGAGGGCGAGCAGCGGGAGGCTCGCCCAGACCGCGTCGGTTGGCCGCGTCCACGCCATCAGCGCTCCGCTCCCGGCCAGCCCCCACAGAGCGGCCCGGTCGCGGCGGCGGCCGGAGCCGGGTCCACGGACGCGCAGGAAGCAGCCGACTGCGGTCAACGCGCCCACGGCGACCCAGTAGTTGGGCATGACTTGCGGGCCGTAGAAGAGCGTCACCCAGAGGGAGGCGAACAGGGCGCCCGCCAGGGCCAGGACGCGCGGCGGGAACAGGCCCCGCCAGGCGCGCAGCGCGAGGAAGAGGGCGAGTCCGGACAGCACGGCCAGGTAGACCCGCAGCAGTGGCGTGGACGTCGACCAGGCGGTGACCGGCGCGACGAGCAGCGAGATGCCGCGGGCGCGGGGTGCGCTGAAAAAGGCCGCCGGTGCCTGCGGGCTGATCTGGCTGACATACACGGTCTCGTCCCAGCCGAGGCCCATTCCGGGGCGTACGAGGACGAGTTGGGCGACGGTGAAGGCGACCGCCACGGCGGCGAGCGGGCCGACGGCGCGGGCACGCCGGGCGCCGCGGGACGCGTGCCCCGGTCGGTCGCGCCGTGTCCTGGTCAGCAGAGTGATCGCATGGCCGGCCATCATCCGCCCCTTCTCCCCTACGGCCCGTAGGGTTTCCGTCCCCTACGGGCCGTAGGGCTTCTGGTGCCCCGCGGTCCGATCCGGTCCGATCCGCTTCGGTGCCCTTCGGCCCGGTCCGCGGCTTCGAGGGCGGGATTCAGGAAAAACGCGGTCAGATTACCCCGTATCGGGCGGGTATGCAGCGCGGAGATCGGGCGGCCCGGGAGTCCAGAAGTGCGGTTACCACCGGCCGCCCGCCGCCCTACGCGCTGTAAGGTTGGAGGCATGGCTGGCACGGGGTCCCGCGGCAGGGCGGAGCGGCGCAGCGCCGGGGAGCTGGAGAGCGAGGTGCTGGCCACCCTGTGGGCCACCGAGCGACCGCTGACACCGGCCGAGATACAGGCGGACATCGGCGGCGGCCTCGCCTACAACACGGTGCACACCATTCTCAAGCGGCTGTACGACAAGGGGCTCGTGCTCCGGGACGCCGACGGGCGGCGCGGCGCGTACCGGCCCGTGAAGAACGCGGCCGAGCTGACCGCCGAGGCGATGCACGAGGCCCTGGACCGCGGCCCGGACCCGATCGCCGCCCTGCAGCAGTTCGTGTCGGGTCTGAGCCCCGAGGAGGAGCGGGCGCTGCGCCACCTGCTGGGCGGGGGCGGCGTATGAGGTTCGACGTCTACACACCGCTGCTGGTGTCCCTGCTGCTCCCCCTGGTCAGCCCGGTGATGGGCCGACGGATGGCCCCGGGGCCGGCCACCCGTGTGCTGGCCTCGGCCGCCGTGGCGACCGCGGTGGCCACCACCTGGTCGCTTCTGCTGCTGGCGGCCACGCTGGTCGGCGCCGCGCCGCCGCTGGTCCGGGAGGCGCAGGAGGACGGGCACCCGCGCGCCGTCCCCGTTCCGGAGGTCGTCGGGATCGCGGCGAGCGTGGCCCTGGCGGTCGTCGTCTACCGCGTGTACCGGGTGGTGCGGGCCGAACGGGGCACCCGGCGTGCGCTGCGGCGGCTGTGCCAGGGGCATCCGGCGGACACCGAGCTCATCGTCGCCGCGTCCGACGTGCCGCAGGCCTTCGCGATTCCGGGCAGGCCGGGCCGGATCCTGGTCACGTCCGCCATGCTGGGCGCGCTGCGGCCGGCCGAGCGCCGGGTGCTGCTCGCCCATGAGCGCGCCCATCTGACGTACCGGCACGGCGCCCTGGTGAGTGCGGCCACGCTGGCCGTCGCGGCCAACCCGCTGCTGGGCCCGGTGCGCGACGCCGTGGCCTTCCTCGCGGAACGCGGGGCGGACGAGCAGGCCGCCGACGAGGTCGGGGACCGGGGGACGACCGCGCGTGCGCTGGCCCGCGCCGCGCTCACCACGGGCGGCGCCCGGCGCGTGTGCGCCCTGAACTTCATGGACCGCGCCGTCACCCGCCGGATCGCCGCGCTGCAGACGAGCCCGCCCGCGCACCTGCGGTCGGCGGCCCTGGCCGTCCTCGCGCTGGGCGCGCTCCCGGCCCTGGGCGCCGCCGACGCGACGCGCGACCTGCTGGTGCTGCTCACGGGCGGGTCGGCGTGAGCGCCCTCCGCCACCGGCACACGGCACCGAGTCCGCGAGTGCCACACTTTCCTGTGTGCCGCTGACCTTCGACGACCTCCTGGCCCGTGCCCGCGACCTCGCCACGGGCGGGCGCCGGGCGATCCTGGGGATCGCCGGCAGCCCCGGCGCGGGCAAGACGACGCTGGCCGAGCGGCTGGTCGGCGAGCTGAACGGCCCGGGCGAGCCCTGGGCCGCGCACGTCCCCATGGACGGTTTCCACCTCGCCGACGTCGAGCTGGACCGGCTGGGCCGCCGGGGGCGCAAGGGCGCGCCCGACACCTTCGACGCGGCGGGGTACGCGGCGCTGCTGCGGCGGCTGCGCGAGGAGGCGGACGGCCACACCGTCTACGCACCGGGCTTCGAGCGGGTGCTGGAGCAGCCACTCGCGGGGGTCATTCCGGTGCCGCCGGAGATCCGGCTCGTGGTGACGGAGGGCAACTACCTTCTGCTGGGGACGGGTTCGTGGCCGCTGGTGCGGTCGCGGCTGGACGAGGTGTGGTTCTGCGAGATCGACGAGCAGGAGCGGATCCGCCGACTCGTCGCCCGGCACGAGGAGTTCGGCAAGGACCACGACACGGCGGTGGCCTGGGTGCGGGGCACCGACCAGCGCAACGCGGACCTGATCGCGCCCACCCGGGAGCGGGCCGACCTGCTCGTCCCGGCGAGCGCACTGCCGGCACCGTGCCGGCCGAGGCGGTCGGGCGCGGTGCGGTGAACGCCGGCGCGCCCTCTGCCGTACCGGTGTGTACGGCAGAGGGTCTGCCGGTACGGCTCGCCGCAGGGCGGATGATGGCGCGCGCACGACGCTCGGTCCTCGAACGGCTCCCGCCCGGCGTCCACGACAGCGAGGGGACGGCGCCGAGCCGCACCGGCGCGACGGCCGCGGCCCGCTCGCGCCTGGACATCGCGTGCACCGCTCTGCGCCGCAGGCGCGCGTGGCTCGTGCCGCTGCTCGTGACGCTGCTGCTCGCGCAGATGGCCGTGGCGATGGTGACCACGGCCGTACGGCAGACGCCGACCATCGACGAACCGGTGTACGTGGCCTCGGCCGCCGACTACCTGCGCACCCACCGCCTGCTCCACAACCCCGAGCACCCGCCGCTCGGCAAACTCGTCATCATGGCCGGGGTGGCGCTCGCCGACCCGCACTACGACGCGTCGTTCACCGGCGACCAGGGACGGGCGGGACGGCATCTGCTGTACGAGTCCGGCAACGACCCGTGGCGCCTGATGCTGTGGGCCCGGCTGCCGATGATCGTGCTGACGCTGCTGTTCGGGCTGGTGGTGCTCGCCTTCGCGCATGAAGTCACGGGTACGGCGGGCGGGTTGGCGGCGCTCGCCCTGTACGCCCTCTCCCCCGACGTCATCGCGCACGGCTCGCTGGCCACGCTGGACGTCCCGGCGGCCGGGTTCGTGCTGACGTCGACATGGCTGGTGTGGCGGGCGCGGCACCGGCCCCGGACGTACCTCCCGCTCGCCGGAGCGGCGCTCGGAGCCGCCGTGGCGACGAAGATGAGCGCGCTTCCCGCGGTGCCGGTGCTGATGCTGCTGGCCGTGCTGTCCGTGTGGCACGCGCGGGGTCCGGAGGGGCGGGGCGACCACGGCGGCGACCGCCGCAGGACCCTGCTGCCGGCGCTCGCGGGGGCGGCGGTCGTGGCGGTCGTCGCGGTGACGGTCGTCTGGGCGGCGTATCTCGCGGTCGACCCGCGACTGCGGTTCACGCCGACCGAGCAGGTGCCCGTCGTGCACGGGCTGCGGGGGCGCCTGGTCGATCTGCTGCCGTTCCCGCGGGCGTACCGGGACGGGATGCGGGTGCAGTTCGGCCTGGAAAACTACCCATGGCAGGGCTATCTGTTCGGGCGCGTCTACACGGGCTCGCTCTGGTACTACCTCCCGGCCGCCCTGCTGGTGAAGACGCCGCTGGGCTTGCTCGCGCTGGGGGCGGCCGGGTCCGTCGCGGTGGTGGCAGTACGACGGCTGCGGCCCGCCGCACCGTACCTGCTGCTGCCGCCCGCGGTGCTGCTGGCGGTGGCGATGACCGGGGCGCGGGACTTCGGCACGCGGTACGCGGTGTTCGCGCCGATGTTCCTGGCGGTCGCGGCGGCCGCTGTGGTGGCCGGGCGGTGGCGAGGGGCGCCCTGGGCTCGCTGGGCGGCGGGGGTGGTGGTGCTGTGGGTGGCGGTCGGTTCGCTGCGGGCGTTCCCGTACTACCTGCCGTACTCCAACGAGGCGTTCGGCGGCCCGGCCGGGACCCATCGGGTGCTGCACGACTCCAACGTGGACTGGGGCCAGGACCTGGGCCGGCTCGCCGACCGTCTCGGGTCGCGGTACCGGGGTGAGCGGATCTGGCTCGTCTACAAGGGCAGTGGCGTGCCGTCGTACTACGGCATTCACGCCCCCGATCCGCGCGAGGCGCCGGTGGACGACGTGCACGGCCTGCTGGTGGTGTCGGACTCGGCGGCCGCCAAGGCGCGCGGACAACTGGCCGCTCTGATCGACAGCAGCCGCCCGATCGACGACGTCGGTCATTCGATCACGATCTACCGGCGCTGAGCGCCGGCCTGCCGCGGGAACGGCCGAGCCACCGGCTGTCCGGCACAAGCCCCTGGTCACCGGGTCGGTGAGCTATGTTGAGTCCTCGTGGGAGACAAAGGACGCGCACCGGTGCCCTCTCCGCAGCAGGCACGGGCGCAGGCATCGGCGATCAGCTCGGGCAGGACCGTGCCGGAGACGGAAGCCGCACCGACCTCCCGGCTGCGGGAACTCTTCGACGGACCACGGCTGTCCCCGGGCCAGCGCCGCATCGCCCAGTACCTCATCGAGCACATCACCGAGGCAGCGTTCTTGTCGATCACCGATCTCGCCGACCGCGTCGGCGTGAGCCAGCCGTCGGTGACACGGTTCGCCGCCGCGGTCGGCTTCAGCGGTTACCCGGCGCTGCGCGAGCGGCTCCAGGCGATCGCACTGAGCGCGCTGGCCGGTGGCCCGGGGGACGCCGAGGAGAACCGCAGCAACGAGTTGCAGGCGGCCGTCGACGCCGAGATCGCGAACCTGGAGAACCTGCGGCGCGACCTCGCCGACCCCGACCGCGTGATCCGCATCGGCCGCGAACTGTCCCGGTCGGCCCCGCTGACGGTGCTCGGACTGCGCATCTCCGTGTCTCTGGCGGAGTACTTCGCCTATGCCGCCCGCCGCATCCACCCCGACGTACGCCTGGTGACCAGGGGCGGCAGCGTGGCCTACGACGCGCTGCTGCAGTCCCGTGAGGCGGGCGGCACCTGGGTGCTGGCGTTCGGGATGCCGCGGCACGCACAGGAGACGCTCACCGCGATCCGGGTCGCGCGCGGTGCGGGGCTGCGGGTCGCCCTGGTGACCGACCTGGCGCTCGGGCCGCTGGCCGACGAGGCCGACGTCACCTTCGCCACCGGCACCGGATCCCGGCTGGTCTTCGACTCCTACGCCGCGCCCGGCGTGCTGTCGGCCGCGCTGCTGCAGGCCATGACCGACGCCGACCCCGAGCGCACCCAGGCGCGGCTCGAGGAGTACGAACAGGTCGCCGAGCAGCACCAGTTCTTCCTCAAGGACTGACCGTTCCCGCCTGAAGACCGACCGATTTCCGGACGGACCGGCCGCCCCTGCAATGGGATCATTCGATCAACCAGCGCATTCCAGGCATGAATGTTTTCATGCGTCTTGAAAAGCGGACGGCATATATAAATACTTCAGTCGTCCCCAGTCGCCGTCCCCTACCCGCGCGGCGTCCGGGGGTGTTCGGTCGGGCCTCGCCTGCGCGAATCGCCCGTGGCGGCCCCGGTCATCCCCTAGACCGGGGCCGCCCCCCTGTCGGACCACCCCTCACGACGCCGCACACCGGAAGCGATGATCATGACCGTGACGCCCACGCGCATCAGCCCGGACTGGCCCTGCCAGGTGAAGACGCCCGGCAGTTACGACTGGGAGCGCTCGGCGGCCAGATGGTTGCGCGAGCTGGTACCGGCCCGCTACGCCAGCTACCCGGCACTGATCCGCCACCCCGTGCTGCTCGCCCGGCACGCGCAGCTCCAGGTCCAGCAGGAGATCCGGGTGGCGCGGACGGCCCTGCAGACCGCGCGGGCCGAACTCCCGCCGCTGGGCATGCCCGAGTCGGTCATCGAGCACACGATCAAGCTCTACGCGGCCGAGGTGAGGCAGCTCCAGCACATCGCGCGCAGCGTCCGGGCGGTGAGCGAGGCCCTGGCCGGCCACCGCACCGGACGCTGAGACGGTCAGACGCGGCGCGCGGCACCCGCCGGGGTCCGGCGCGAGGCGCCGCCCGGATGCCGGCACGGTGAGCCTCCGGATTGCACGGGGTGCCACACCTCTCACATCCGATGGTACGGAGTACCTTCACGGGTGGCACTGAGTGCCATACGCTGTCGGCGTGCACGGTGCACGGTGAACCGCGCACATGCGTGCGCGGCTGACGTCGGCACGTGGGATTCCGGCCGAGCGCAGGGAGTTGACCAGGTGTACCACCACTCAGGAAGCGCCGCGCAGCCGGCGGGCGGCACCGCGACGAGCGTCCTCGAAGCCCGGTTCGCGGACTCGAAGGACGCCATCCTGTTCCAGCGCTGCACCTGGTGCGGCACCGCGATGTACCACCGGCTGCTGTGTCCGGTCTGCCAGGGCAGCGATCTGCGCACGGAGCGCAGCGAGGGCACGGGCACGGTCCGCCACACCACGATCGTGCACCGCAACACCCCCGCCGCGCGCAACGTGTCCATGGTCGAAATGGCCGAGGGCTTCGTCGTACGAGGCCGTGTCATGGGCCCGCCCGTCGGCATCAACAGCGGGGACCGGGTCCGGCTGTCCACGGCCAAGGACCCGGTGCGGGGCGAGCCGGTCTTCCAGTTGCTCGACGACACGCTGCGGGCCTGGACCTGAGCCGCACTGAGCTGAACTGAACTGAATTGACCCGACGTTGAGTCGTCAGCGGTGCCGCGACCCCTCAGGGCGTGAGCGTCACCCGGATTCCCACCGTGCCGTCCAGGCCGCGGCGCAGACGGCTGCCGAGGAGGGTGAGGCGGCCCGTGATGCCGTACTTGCGGGCGATGAGGTCGCGATAGCGGGCGGTGGTCGCGGCGTCGCAGATCTCGGCAGTGGCCGGGACCTGGTCGCCGGTCGGGCGGCCGCGCAGGTCGCACGGCCCGACGACGACGTCCGCGCGGCGGCGGATCCGCTTGACCTTCCACGAGTCGGCGGCCGTCCAGACACCGAGCGTGTCCCCGTCTCGCACCACCCAGACCGGAGTCGGGACCGCAGTGCCGTCCTTGCGGTAGCTGCTGACCAGAAGGTACTTGCCCGCGCCGAGCCGGGCCGACGTCATCTCGTTCATGCGCGGCAGTCTAGGAGGGCGTCCGCTGCCCGAGGAGAGCCAGGTAGCGGCGGGCGAAGAGGTACGCGTCGCCGGGCCAGCGCGCCGACAGATAGGTGCCGTCCTCGACGACGAACGCATGGGTGTCGTCCTCTGCGGTGCCGCGCCGGGTGAGCACCCGGGGCCCGCGCTCGAACCGCCCGTCGGCTCCGGTGAGGGCGGAACGCACCTCGTCCTCGACGTACGCGGGATAGGTGCGGTAGTAGCGGCCGAGGCGCCAGGCCGTGGTCAGATAGGCGGAGCGCTCCATGTACTTGGGCAGGCAGGTGGTGCGGCGGCCGGCCAGGACGCTGCGGCCGGTCGCCGGGTCCTCGGTCCGGGCCAGGACGAGCACGCCGTGGCAGATCGCGCCGACCGGCCGGCCGAGCGTCCAGAACCGGGCCACCTGGCGGCGCAGTTCGGCCGAGCCGAGGTACTGCCGCATGCCCGGCGCGTGCCCGCCCGGCAGCAGCAGGCCGTCGAAGTCGGCGACGTCCAGGTCCCGCCAGGCGGCCGTGGCGGCGAACTCCGGTGCGGCGCGGAGCTGTTCGTAGAACCGCCTGGGTTCGCCCGCCGCGCCCAGCCGCCCGAACAGCACGCCGGTGAGCAGCCGCGGGTCCGCCGCGGCACGGGTCCCGGCGTCCTCGGTGGCGAAGACGACCTCGTGCCCCGCGTCGGTGAGCAGCCGCCACGGGACGGCCACCTCGGTCACGTCGAAGTCCCGGTCGGGGACCGGCATCAGCACGCGCATCGGCCCATGATGGCAGCCGCGCCCCGCGGCCCTGGCACGGAGGTTCGGATTCCGGCCGTCCGGTCCCGTCGTACACGGAAAGTCCCGGACGAGCGGCGCAGATCAACTCGGGCGTCTAGATTGCACGTTGAACCCGGTACCACTCCTCAGGTCCCAAGGAGCCGCCCCGTGACCGACAAATCGGTATCCCCGCAGGACGTCGCCGAGTCGCCGCGCTACCGCATCGACACCAGCCAGCCGCACACGGCCCGGATCTGGAACTACTGGCTCGGCGGCCGGGACAACTACGAGGTCGACCGCGCGGCCGGCGACCAGATCCGCCAACTGCACCCGGGCATCGGCGACTACGCCCGGGCAGACCGGCTGTTCCTCGGGCGGGCCGTGCGCCACCTGGCCGGCGACGTCGGCATCCGCCAGTTCCTCGACATCGGCACCGGGCTGCCGACGGCCGACAACACGCACGAGGTCGCCCAGAGCGTCACCCCGGACGCCCGGATCGTGTACGTCGACAACGACCCGCTCGTCCTCACCCATGCGCGCGCCCTGCTCACCAGCACGCCCGAGGGCCGTACGGACTATCTCGACGCGGACCTGCGCGACGTCGACGCGATCATCGAACACGCCGCGAAGACCCTGGACTTCGGCAAGCCGGTCGCGCTGATGCTGCTCGGCGTGGTCATCTTCATCGGCGACGACGAGGACCCGTACGGGCTGGTGCGACGGCTGGTCGACAAGCTGCCGTCCGGCAGCCATCTCGTGCTGTCGCACACCATCACCAGCCCGGCGATGCCGGACGTGGACGAGGCGGTCGCGTTCTGGAACGAGAACGGCACCCCGAAGCTGACCCAGCGCACCCCCGCCGACGTCGCCCGCTTCTTCGACGGCCTGGAGCTGCTGGAGCCGGGGGTGGTGTCCTGCTCGCGCTGGCGCCCGGAGGAAGACGACAGCGACGGGGCCGTACCGGACGAGGTCGCCATGTTCGGCGCGGTGGCGCGCAAGCCCTGAGCGGATCACCGCCGCGGTGAACGCGGTCGCGCCGCGTCACGTATGGACTCAGGGGCGCTCAACCACCTGACGCCTCCGCGGTGTCGACGCCGCGCGATCGGGTTCGGGAGCCATGCATGAGGCACGCACGACGACGGGTTGTCCGGCGGGCGACACAGCTGGCGGCGGTCGGCGGACTCCTCCTGGGAGGCACCATGGTCACGCACGCCATGGCGAGCGAGCCACCCGGTACCGCCCCCGCGTCCGCCGCCCCGCTCGGTTCGGCCCACCGGCCCGGCCCCGGCGCCGCGCTGGTGGGCCGCCTCGGCACCGGCCGTACGGCGGGCAGCTGGATCGCGGCCGACGGGCACCCGGTCGTCGCGGTGACCGACCAGCAGGCCGCGGCGACGGTACGGGAGGCCGGGGCCGAGGCCAAGGTCGTGCCGCACAGCATGAACGAGCTCAAGTCGGCTGCGGCCACGCTGCGTTCGGCGCCACGCGTCGCGGGGACCGCATGGGCGGTGGACTACCGGACCAACCGGGTCGTGGTGCAGGCCGACCGGACCGTCTCGGCCGTCGACTGGTCCCGGATGTCCCAAGTGGCCGCGGACATCGGAGACTTCGTGCGCATGGAGCGCACGAACGGCACCTTCACCCCGCGCCTCAACGGGGCGCAGCCGATCCTCTCGACCAACGGACGCTGCTCGGCGGGCTTCAACGTCACCAACGGGCAACGGGACTTCATCCTCACCGCCGGGCACTGCGGGCCCGCCGACTCCATCTGGTTCGCCGGCGGCCAGGGCAACCAGCAGCTGGGCACGACGGTCGACTCCGACTTCCCCGGCAGCGACTTCTCGCTCATCCGGTACGCGTCGGGGAAGGCCGGTCCGGGCGCCGACGTGATCGCGGTCGGCGGCGGCAAGGGGGTGCGGATCACCGGCGCGGCCGATGCGACGGTCGGGCAGCGGGTGTTCCGCAGCGGCAGCACCAGCGGGCTGCACGACGGACAGGTGACCGGGCTCGACGTGACCGTGAACTATCCCGAGGGCACGGTGACCGGCCTCATCCAGACGAACGTGTGCGCCGAACCGGGCGACAGCGGCGGCCCGTTGTTCTCCGAGGGCGTGGCGCTCGGCGTGACGTCGGGTGGCAACGGCGACTGCAAGAAGGGCGGTACGACGTTCTTCCAGCCGGTGACGAAGGCGCTGTCCGCGCTCGGCGTCCGGCTGATCGTGTCCCCGCAGAAGGCGGGCGGCGCGGGCGGGGCCCAGAGCCCCTCCCCCGCGCCGTCGGCTTCGGCGGCGCAGGGCGCGCTCGCGCCGGGCGCGGCCTCGCCGGGGTCGTCGGCTCCGGTCTCCGGGACCACGCAGGGCGCGACCCTGCTGTCCCGCCTCACCGACGGCCGGAACACCGGCCCGGGTCTTCTGGTCGTCGCGGGCAGCCTGATCGCCCTGGCCGCGACGCGCTACATTCGCGCGGAGCGGGACCGCAAGGCGTATCGGCGTCATTACTCGGCGATGTGG
Organism: Streptomyces sp. NPDC046805; assembly: GCF_040645355.1. NCBI lineage: Bacteria > Bacillati > Actinomycetota > Actinomycetes > Kitasatosporales > Streptomycetaceae > Streptomyces > Streptomyces sp. NPDC046805. The sequence goes on from NZ_JBEYYC010000022.1 coordinate 11,815, forward strand.
GGCTGATCCCCACACGCCTCAGGAGGGAGGTGGCGCTCAGGCCGCCTTCGAGGACTGCGGGACCGCGGCGGCCCACTCCATGACGAGCCGCTGGTACTCCTCGCGCTGCTCGACGCTCAGTGTCCCGCCCGACCGGATCCACAGGGCGCGGATCTCCTCGTTGACCTCCGCGGCCGATCGCTCGGGGGCGGCTGCAACAGTGGTGGACATGCTGTGAAGCATATGCCGACCGACGTGAAGGCCGCGTGAGCAAGTATCGACATCCGAGGCATTTCGGACCGTGTTGCTCATCACGTCCATGCCTCGGGGATTACCGTCAATCCGCCCGGGATCACAGGGAGTTCATCCTCATGACGTTCTCGCTCGGCATCGTCGGCGCCGGTCAGTTCTCCGGCCAGTTCGCCGCGCTGTTCCAGGCCCATCCCGGCGTCGGTGACATCCATGTCACCGACCTGCTGCCCGAGCGGGCCGAGCGGCTCGCCGCCGCCCAGGCTCTCGCCGGCACCTTCCCGTCGTACGAGGCGATGCTGGAGTCGGACGCGGTCGACGCGGTCGCCGTCTTCACCCAGCGCTGGACCCACGGTCCCCTGGTCCTGCAGGGGCTGAACGCGGGCAAGCACGTGTACTCCGCGGTGCCCATGGCGATCAGCACCGAGGAGATCGCGTCGATCATCGACACGGTCGAGGCGACCGGACTGACGTACATGATGGGCGAGACCAGCCAGTACAACCCGGCCACGGTCCACGCCCGCAACCGGATCGCCGACGGCGCCTTCGGCCGGCTCTTCTACGCCGAGGGCGACTACGTCCACGACATGGACCTCGGCTTCTACGACGCGTACCGCTACAGCGGCGGCGAGAGCTGGAAGGCGACCGCCAGCTATCCCCCGCTGCTGTACCCGACGCATTCGGTGGGCGGTGTGCTGGGCGCCTGGCAGACACATGCGGTGAGCGTGTCGGCGATCGGGGTCGTGGACGAGCGGGACGACGGCGTCTTCGACCGGTCGGTCAGCCTGTTCGACAACGACGTCTCCAACGCGACCGCGCTGTTCGAGGTGGCGGGCGGCGGATCGTTCCGTACGAACGAGTTCCGGCGGGTCGGCTACCCCTCGCACATCCGCGAGTCCCGCTTCCGGTTCTTCGGCACGGAGGCCAGCATGGAGCAGCTCGCCACGGTCGCCCTGTGGCAGGACAAGAGCGGCGTGAAGGACATCAGCGAGCTGCTGGAGCCGAGGCCCACGATGTCTCCGGACGACCCCTCGTTGCGGCACGTCGCGCCCGAGCTGCGGGCGGCGTTCACCTCCGGTTCGGCACCGGTGCACGACCGCTCCCGGCTGCCGCGGGAGTTCGACCATCTGCCCAACGGGCACGAGGGCAGCCACCACTTCCTGGCGGACGACTTCGTGACCGCGGTCGCCACGGGCACGCTGCCGCCGGTGAACGCCTGGGTCGCCGCCCGCTACACCCTGCCGGGCATCGTCGCGCACGAGTCCGCGCGGCAGGGCGGGACACGGCTGCCGGTCCCGGACTTCGGGGACCCGCCTCGGACTTGACGTACCGGCGCGGCGGGCCGGGTGCCGTCAGGTGCCCGGCTTGCGGCCGTACACGAAGACGTCGTCGCCCTTCACCAGCAGCGACCAGTACTTCTTGGCGTCCGTGGTGGTCATGTTGACGCAGCCGTGCGAGCCCGGCGGGTTCCACATGCTGAGGCCCACCGAGTGGAAGGCCTGGCCGCCGTCGAAGAACTGGCTGTAGGGCATGGGCACGTGGTACACGCTCGAGACGTGGTCGATGTCCCGCCAGTAGATCTTCTTCAGGCCGGTGCGGGTCTCGTACCCGTCACGTCCGGTGCGCACGGGCACCGGACCGTAGACCAGCTTGCCGCCGTCCTGGATCCAGCTCAGCTGGAGCGTGAGGTTGACGCAGGCGATACGGCCCTTGTTCACCGGGCACTTGCCGTCCTTGTTGGGGTTGGTCCCGACGGCCTTCTGCTTGTTCATGAGGTCCATCACGCCCCAGGTGACAGGACCGGCGTAGCCGATGGCGGGCGTGATGCCGTGCTTGTTCTGGAAGGCCTGGATGGCCTTGCAGTCGGCGGACGACTGCTTGCCGTCGACCGGCCGGCCGAGGAACTTCTCCACCTGCCTCTGGTACGGCCCCGTCTGCGTGGTGCAGCTCGCGGCCTGCGCCGGTGCCGTGCCGAGTGCGAGCGTGAGCGGCGCCACCAGCCCTGCGACGCCGAGGGCGGCGACGCCCCGTCTGCGTATGTCCCCCATCACGGACCCTCCTCCTGGTATCCCTGTCGTCCTGTGAGACACGCGTCAGGGGGCATCGGTTGCAGGGACACCGCGCAGCGCCGTACGGAATCCCGTGTGTACGGCGGTGAGTCCGCCGTCGACGTGAAGGGTGGTGCCGGTGATCCACGCGGCGTCGCGGGAGGCGAGGAAGGCGACGGCGGCGGCGATGTCCTCGGGCTCGCCGACGCGGCCGAGCGGGTAGAGCGGGCGCAGCGCGTCGAGTGCGGCGTCGCGCCCCTCCCAGGCCGAGGTCCGGACCGTGCCCGGCACCACCAGGTTCGCCCGCACTCCGCGGGCGGCCGCGTGCCCGGCGAGGGTGCGGGTCAGCGAGCCCAGTCCGGCCTTCGCGGCGCTGTAGGCGTGGTTGCCGAAGTCCTGCAGGGCGTTGACGGAGCCCACGGAGACGACGGCACCCCGGCCGGAGGCGACTAGATGCGGCAGGGCGGCGCGGCAGCAGCGGTAGGCACCGGTCAGGGTGACGTCGAGGTCGCGCGCCCATGCCTCGTCCGGCCCGTCCTCGAAGAGGGCGGCGTCGGGAGTGCAGCTGGCCGCGCTGTTGACGAGCACGTCCAGCGAGCCGAGGACGTCGACGGCGTGCGCGACGGCCGCCTCCACGGAAGCCCGGTCGGCGACATCGCAGCCGAACGCCCGTACCGCCAGGCCCTGTTCACGCAGCGCGGCCGCGGCCTGCTCCGCCTCGGGCAGGTCCCGGTCGGTCACCAGCACCCGTCCGCCCTCCTCGGCGAGCCGCCGCGCGACGGCCGCACCGATCCCACGGGCCGCGCCCGTGACGAGAACTCCATGCCCTTCGAAGCGCTTGAGATCGGTCATGGGGGCGACAGTACGGCGGCGACGATCACATGGGGAGGGGGCGTCACGGTTGACGCCCCCTCCCAGGCCACGGACCGCACCGCCTCAGTGACCGCGCTCGATCTCAGTGACCGCGCGCGATCCACTCGTCCAGGTGCGGGGCCTCGGCGCCGATGGTCGTGGAATCGCCGTGGCCGGTGAGCACCTTCGTCTCGGGCGGGAGGATGAGCAGGCGGTCGCGGATGGAGTCGATGATCGTCGGGAAGTGGGAGTAGGAGCGGCCGGTGGCGCCGGGGCCGCCCTTGAAGAGGGTGTCGCCGGTGAACACGATGCCGAGGCCGGGGTCGTGGAGGCAGACCGAGCCGGGCGTGTGACCGGGGGTGTGGAGCACCGTCAGGTCCGCTCCGGCCGCCTCGATGACCTGGCCGTCGGCGAGATGCTCGTCGGGCTCCCGGTTCGGGTGGGTCATCTTCCACAGCGGCAGGTCGTCCGGGTGCAGCCAGATCGGGGCGCCGGTGCGGTCGGCGAGGGCGACCGCGGCGTCGACGTGGTCGTTGTGGGCGTGGGTGCACACGATCGCCTTGAGCCGGCGGTCGCCGACGGCCTCGGCGATGGCGTCGGCGTCGTGGGGGGCGTCGATCACGATGACATCGCGTTCGTCGCCGACGATCCACACGTTGTTGTCCACGTCCCAGGTGCCGCCGTCGAGCGTGAACTGCCCGGAGGTGACGAGACGTTCGATGCGCGTGGTCATCACAGCACCACCACCGACCGCAGGACGTCGCCGCGTTCCATGCGCTCGAACGCCTTCTCCACCTCGTTGATGTCGATGGTCTCGGTCACGAACGCCCCCAGGTCCAGGCGCCCTTGCAGATGCAGGTCGATCAGCATGGGGAAGTCGCGGGAGGGCAGACAGTCGCCGTACCAGGAGGGCTTGACGGCGCCGCCACGGGCGAAGACGTCCAGGAGCGGGATGTCGAGCTGCATCTCGGGGGTCGGCACGCCGACGAGGACGACCGTGCCGGCCAGGTCGCGGGCGTAGAAGGCCTGCTTGTACGTCTCCGGGCGGCCGACCGCGTCGATCACGACGTCGGCGCCGAAGCCGTCGGTCAGCTCGCGGATGGCCTCGACGGGGTCGGTCTCCCTGGAGTTGACGGTGTGGGTGGCGCCCATCGTCCGGGCGGTCTCCAGCTTCCGGTCGTCGATGTCGACGGCGATGATCTTCGCGGCCCCGGCCAGCTGAGCCCCGGCGATGGCCGCGTCACCGACGCCGCCGCAGCCGATGACCGCGACCGTGTCGCCGCGGCCGACGTTCCCGGTGTTGATCGCCGCGCCGAGGCCTGCCATCACACCGCAGCCGAGGAGGCCGGCGACGGCAGGCGACGCGGCGGGGTCGACCTTGGTGCACTGCCCGGCGGCGACCAGGGTCTTCTCGGCGAAGGCGCCGATACCGAGGGCCGGGGTGAGTTCGGTGCCGTCGGTCAGGGTCATCTTCTGCTGGGCGTTGTGCGTGTTGAAGCAGTACCAGGGGCGCCCGCGCCTGCAGGCCCGGCAGTTCCCGCACACGGCACGCCAGTTGAGGATCACGAAGTCGCCGGGCGCGACGTCGGTGACGCCCTCGCCGACCGACTCCACGACGCCGGCGGCCTCGTGGCCGAGCAGGAAGGGGAACTCGTCGGTGATGCCCCCCTGTTTGTAGTGCAGATCGGTGTGGCAGACGCCGCACGCCTCGACGCGTACGACGGCCTCTCCGGGCCCCGGATCCGGCACGACGATCGTCTCGACCCGCACGGGCTGGTCCTTGCCCGGTGCGATAACGCCGCGTACTTCCTGCGCCATGGCCTGGCCCCTTCCTCGATGTACCTGCTTTCCGACCCTACGTGTGACCGATCGGTAACATCACCCGGCAACGTCGCCGTCCGTATCCGTGGCGGCGTGGCGAGGCACGAACGAGGGCCGCCCGGTCGCCGGACGGCCCTCGCAGCAGAAACGTCGCGCCGTGCTCAGGTCTGGACGGCGGGCAGCAGCCCGGTCACGGGAGCGGCCAGGTCGGTCACCTGGTGCAACTGCCGCAGCTCCTGCAGGCGGTGGAGCCCCCGCAGTTGGTCGGAGACCCGAGGGACCTCGTGCCGGTGTTCCGCGGGGATCTCACCGGCGGCGAGCGAGTCGAGCGTGGCGAGGGGACTGATCTTCCCGGTGTCCTGTGCGGCCGCGGGGGCCGCGCTCGCCAGCGGCGCGGCGAGGCCCGTGACACCCGCGGCGAGGCCGACGGCGGCGACGATACGTCGTGTTGAGATCATGCCCTCAGCAACGGCGCCGGGCCCCGGGCGGACACGGGCGGCCGGTCGCGCTCACTCGTCAGGCGGAGCGACCCCGCTGCGTTTGCCTGGGCCGCCGGACCGGGGGAGCCTCGAAAGAAGGGGTCCCTTGCGGTCCGCGTCTCAGCGGGCCGCGTGCCCTCGAAGGAGGTCACCCATGGGCAGCGCTTCAGGCACCGACTTCGACATCGAGATCCTGCGCCAGGGCATCGAAGGCGACACGGCGGAGAACCTTCTGTCGCTGTACAACGACGACGCGGAGATACAGATCGTCGACCACGTCACCCAACCCAGCCATCCCAAGATCCTGCACGGCCGTGACGAGATCGGCCAGATGCTGAACGACGTCTACAGCCGCGACATGACGCACAAGTTGAACCAGTGCATCGTGGAGGGCGACCGCGCCGCGTACAGCGAGTCCTGCCAGTACCCGGACGGCACACGGGTCCTCACGGAGTCGATGATCATGCTGCGCGACGGGAAGATCACCAACCAGATCATGATCCAGGCATGGGACGAGCAGGAGTAGGCCGCAGGGGCGCCGGCGTCCAGGTCACCTCCCGGATGACCTGGACCGTCTCGGCCCGCACCGAGGTCGGACGAGCGCGCGAGACCCGGCACGGGCGGCTGTGGCCGCTCCCGGCGGCCGGCCGGGTCGTGTCCGCCGCCCTGCTGCGGGCGCTGCTGCGGGCGGCGCGCTCCCGCCCCGGCTCGCGCCACGCCCGGCGGCGGTGAGCGGTACCGGATCAGCCGCGGAGCATGACCCGCTCGCTCTGCGGGGGGATGACGTGCCAGAGCAGGTCCACGCCCTCGGTGTCGGCGGGCTGGATGTCGCCGGTGAACGTGTACAGCGGGAAGCCGTCGTACGTCACCTGCTCGCCGCTGCCGTCGGGACGGGTGACCGTGCCGAGCGTCCCCGCGAGTCCCGGCGGCAGCCGCAGGGCGGTGCCGGGGCGGGCGAGCAGCGGCTTGCGGGTCTCCGTGCAGGCGCCGAGGCAGGCGACGGTGCCCATGCCTCCCTCGATGTCGTTGCGGTAGACGGTGTGCCCGTCGGGGTCCGTGTAGAGCGGGCCCATGATGTCGCTGTGGGCGACCATGAGCGTCAGGGGCGCGGGTACCGGCGCCGGGGCGGGGGTGGCGCCGAGACACGACACGACGGCCACGGCGGCCGCGAAGGGCCCGATCAGTCCACGCATGAGGCTTTCTCCCAAGGTTCTCAAGGTCTCGCAGGGCTTCTCAGGGGTTTCGGGGCATCTCGGGCATGTCAGGGATTGCTCAGTACGAGACCCGGACGCCGTCGACGGTGTGCTTGTCCGTCGCGTTGCCGGTGGCGCCGGAGAATCCGACCAGCACGTTCTTGGGCAGCGTGACCGCCTTGTCGATGACCTGTTTGCCGTCGACACTCACCAGTAGGTGCCCGGCGCTGGTCACGGTCACATCGATCGTGTGCGTGCCGGAGCGCAGGTTGGGCACGTCGGTCGTGGTCGCCGTATAGGTCGGCGCGAGGCCGCCGCCCGTGGCCACGCCCACGAAGTTGCTCGACGGTTCAGTGCCGTTCTTGTACGTGTCCAGAGCGACCGCGACGCCCGGAAGCCCCGCGTAGCCGAGGCCGCTGCCGACCGCGCCGAGGGACTTCGGTGTCGCCTTGGACGCGTCGAGCAGCATCAGGGCGAGGCCGTCGGCGCCGGTGCCGCCACCGATCGTGGCGTTGAAGTGGGCCCGCAGCCGGGCCGAGGGCACCGCCGTGCCCTGGATGCCCGTTCCCCTGGCAAACGTCGTGGCCTGGGTGAGCACCAGGCTGGTGCCGGACTGGGCGGCGGTGCCGTTGTACGTCCACCCGTTGGGGCCGGGCGGCGGCACCGCGTACGAGGGGGCGGTGATGGCCACGTTCCGCACGGTGTGGATGTCGGTGGCGGCGCCCGTGCCACCGGTGAAGGCCACGTAGGCCGCGGGCGGCAGCGACGGCACGGTCGTACTGAGCAGCCGGGTGCCGTCCATCGAGACGGTGATCGTCTTCCCGCTGACCGAGACGGCGACCGCATGCGGGCCCGACCGGAGGTTGGGTACGGCGGTCGTGGTCGCCGCGTACGTCAGGGACGCGCCGCTCCCCGAGGTGGCGATGCCCACGAAGTTCGCCGACGGGTCGTTGGCATTGCGGTAGGTGTCCACGGTGACCGCCACTCCGGCCTGCCCGCTCCAGCCGAGGCCGCCGCCATTGGCACCGAGCGCACCGGGCGTGGCCTTGGCCGGGTCCAGCAGGCTGAAGGTCAGGCCGTCGGCGCCGGTGCCGCCACCGATGACCGTGGTGAACGTGGAGTTGAGACCGTCGGTGAGCACGGGGACCGGGAAGACCGCGGAGCCCGCCTGGTTGCTGGACGCCTGCGTCAACTGGAGGTCTCCGCCGGACAGTTGGGCGGACCCGTTGAGCTTCCAGCCGCCGGCGCCGGGCGCCGGGACGGTCACCTGGGAGCCCGAGGTGCCCGTGCCGGTCAGGGCCTCGTTCTGCGGGCCGCGTCCGTCGTCGGAGGTGAGCTCGTAGAGGCCGCTGGCCGCGCCGACGGAGGTCGGCGAGAAGGTGACCGACTGGTGCACCACGTCCTCCGGGCCGATGACCTGACCCTCGCTGATCGGGTTGGTGACGTGGAAGGGCGCCGCGGGCGCCTTCGCCTTGGTGACGGTCAGCGGGATGTTGCCGGTGTTGCTGATGTCGAAGGTCTTGGTGACCGACTGACCGACCGCCACCTGGCCGAAGTCGGTCGAGGTCGGGGTGATGGTCAGCCGTGCCTGGCCGGTGACCGCGGTGCCGGTCAGCCGCACCGTGGCAGTGCCGTGCTGCCCGGTCACCGACAGGGTCCCGGTGTGGTCGCCCGCGGCCGTCGGGGCGTACTTCACCTGCACGGTCACGGACTGCTGGGGCTGGACGACGCTGCCGTTCGCGGGCAGCCCGGAGGCGCTGAAGGGGGCACCCGGTGGCGCGCTCGAGGTGATGGTCTCCGGCGCGGTGCCGGTGTTGGTGAAGCTGACGCCGAGGGTCTTGGAGGTGCCTGTCGCCACCGTGCCGAAGGCAAGGTCGGCCGGTGTGGCGCGCAGGCCCGGCTGCGTGCCGTACCCGGCGAGGCCGAGGCCGTTGTCGCCGACGTCCGTGGCGAAGGTGAGCACGGTGTTGACGGGTCCGGCCGTGGTGGGTGAGAAGGAGACCGGCACGGAGTAGCTCTCGCCCGTGCGCAGAGTGCGGGGCAGACCGGTGGGCGCCGCGGAGAACGGGCTGCCCGCCGGGGTGCGCACCGCGTTGATCGTCACGTCCCGGGTCGCGGTCACCTTCGCCGTGGCCTGGCCGGTGCTGCCCACGGCCACCTGGCCGAAGTCCACCGATTTACCGATCAGCGCGGCGTTGGAGGGCCGCCCGAAGGCCAGGACGTGGCCGTCCCGGGTGCCGACGTAGACCCGGCCTCCGTCGGTGGCCGGCACCGAGAACTTGGACGCGGTGCCGATCGGCGCGGACCACAGCATCTTGAGCGACCCGTTCGCCGGTACGGCCTGGTAGGCGCGCAACTGCGCGTTCGCGCCGTTGGAACCGTCCGTGTAGACCGCCCAGACGACGGCGGAGCCCGGAGTGGTGCCGGTGGAGGTGATGACGGGCGAGCCGGAGGTGTAGCCGAACGTCCCGGTGCTGGAGCCGGTGTTGCTCAGCGCGGGCAGTCCGGTGCCGGAGACGCCGTACTTGAAGGCCCGCAGCGGGCCGCGACTGCCGATGGTGTAGAGGTAGCCGCCCTCCCCGCCGTACACGGCGGGGTGTCCCCAGACCCCTTCGTACGGGCCGAAGTTGCCGAGGACCTTGTCGGTGCCGCCGCTGCCCTGGCTGCGTCCGCCGAGGTTGTCGCGGTCCAGCAGGAACAGGCGTCCGTCCTTGCCGATCTGCGCCAGCAGGTGCGGGTGTCCACTGGTGCCGAAGGTCGGGGAGGGCAGCGCGACCGGGCCGCCGGAGCCCAGGTCGGTGTCGTTCTGGTCGAGGGTCGGGGCGTTGGCGGGGCTGAAGAAGTCCTGCGCCGACATGGTGCCGTCACTGTTGACGCCGAGGCGGACCACTGACTCGGCCAGCTGGCCCGGCGGCATCGAGCCGGGGCCCGGGGCCGGGGAGACGCCGTTGCCGGTGGTGAACAGGATGCGTCCCGGCCCGTCGGAGACCAGGCCGCCGCCGCTCTGCCAGATGCCGGCCATGCCGTTGGCGGCGGAGTCCTCGGTGGCCCACAACGTGGTCTTGCGGGTGGAGGTGTTGACGCCCAGGACGTAGCCGACGTACGGGCTGTGGTCGCAGTGGGAGGCGAAGCCCACATAGACCGAGCCGCCCATCAGCAGCAGTCCGGGGCGCTGGCCGGCGGTGAAGGCGTTGAAGGGGTGGCTCGGGTCGTTCACCGGAGCGCCCGCCACCTTCACCGGCCAGCCGGTGCGCTCGGCGCCGGTGGTGGCGTCGAGCGCGTGGACGTACCAGCTGGGGTGCTGGACGTCGGCGCCGTCGTTGACCTTCGAGGTCAGGTAGACGGTCCCGGTGGTCGCGTCGTACACCGGGGTCGAGGTGACGCCGATGTTGGGGGTGAGGTCGCCGCAGCCGATGGCCGAGGCGGGCCACGGTGCGCCCAGGTTCCTGGTCCAGTTGACCGCCCCGCCGGCCGAGTTCAGCCCGTAGACCCTGTTGTTCTCGGTGGCCACGACGACCGTCTTGCCGACGACGAGCGGCTGGGCGTAGACCTGTCCGTCCACGGTGGTGGAGAACTGCTGCCCGAAGTCGGAGCTGGAGACCTGGTCGGGTGCCAGACCGGGTTCGTTGGAGTCCCAGCCTGTGCGGTTGTTGTCCTGGGAGACGGTGGTCTCGTCGGCACGGGCGGCGAGCTGTGGGGTGGCCTGCGCGGGGCGGGCCGCGCCACCGGCCGCCAGCAGACACACCGTCAGCAGTGTGGCCACGAGGCCTCGCCGACGAGTGTCACCTACCGCTGTGAACCTGCTGAGCATGCGAATCTCCGCCCGGATGCGCGACGGCGGAGATCCGGTATGATCCCGCCGCCGTACATGCTCGACGGGATCTTGCGCATGTCGATCGTTCCGGGGGTTTGGACGCGTGTGGTCCACCCGGACGGGCCAACCGATCAGACCGTTTCCCCGCTTGAGGGGCGCGTCGTCCGCGCGGAGCGGGTCACCGGACGCGACCGGCGTGAAGTGCGCGCTCTCCCCCGGGCGTGCGCTCCGCGTCATACTGGCCGTCGTGCGCGTTGCGATCATGACGGCGGGTTCCCGGGGCGATGTGGCCCCGTACACCGGACTCGGCCATGGCCTGAGCCGTGCCGGGCACGACGTGACCCTGGTGACGCACGGGTGTTACGAGCCGCTGGTGGCGGGCTCCGGGGTCCGGTTCCACACTCTTCCGGTCGATCCGCGTGCGGAACTCGAGTCGTCGCGTGGGCGGGGGCTGCACCGCAGCACCAGCGGTGCGGGCAAGCTGGTGCGCCTGGGCGAGATGGCACGGCGGCTGGTCGGGCGGATGACCGACGATCTGGTGGCGGCCGCGCGGGCGCACGACGTCCTGCTGCTGGCCGCCTCGGTGGCGCCGCTGGGGCATGCGATCGCCGAGGGGCTGTCGCTGCCGAGCATGGGCGTGTATCTGCAACCGCTCGCGCCCACGCGGGAGTTCGCGCCACCGGTGCTCGGCGCCGGCTCCTGGGGAGGTCCCGGCAACCGGATCGCCGGGCACGGTGTGGGCTGGGCCGTGGAGCAGGTCTTCGCCGCCGCCGTGCCGGCCGTACGCGGACGGCTGGGGCTCCCCCGCCTCCGGCCCGGGGCCGCCCGGCGGGAACGTGAGCGTCAGTGGCCGGTGCACCACGGGTTCAGCCCGCTGGTGGTCCCCCGCCCCAGGGACTGGCGGGCGGGGCTGGGTGTGTGCGGCTACTGGTGGCCGTACGACGCCGACACCCGGCTTCCAGCCGTGCTCCGTGACTTCCTCGGCTCCGGACCGCCGCCGGTCTTCGTCGGCCTGGGCAGCGCCACCGTGCCCGACGCCGCGCGGCTGAGCGCGCAGGTCGTGACGGCGCTGCGGCGGGCCGGGCTGCGCGGGGTGATCCAGCGCGGCTGGGGCGGACTCGCGGCGGACGGGGACGACATGCTGACCATCGGCGAGGTCCCGCACTCCGCGCTGTTCCCGCGGACGGCCGCGGTCGTGCACCACGCGGGGGCGGGCACCACCGCGGCAGGACTGCGGGCCGGGGTGCCGGCGGTTCCGGTGCCGGTCCAGTTCGACGAGGGCTTCTGGGCCTCCCGTCTGGTCGCGCTGGGGGTGGCCCCGGCCGCCGTACCGCTGCGCGGCCTGACCGTCGACGCCCTGTCCTCCGCCCTCCTTCGGGCTACCCGCGACGCCGGGTTCGGCGAGCGGGCGCGGGCGCTGGGCGAACGGATCCGGGCGGAGGACGGTGTGGCGGACGTGGTGGCGTCGGTGGGGCTGCTGGGCGCGTAAAAGGACAGGGGGAGGACAAGGGTGAGGGCAGAGGGGCGCGTGTGGACGCTCCTGGGTGGGCGACGGCGGCAGGACCGGCACCCCGGCGCAATGGATTAAGCCTCAACAAAAGGTCGCCGGAACACTCGCCGCGACCACAGCGCGGCCCTAGAGTGACCTACATCCACAAGGTGATGTACATCACGACCGGCCGTTTGATCTCCCTCGCTCCCGCCCGCACGGTCTGGAGGGCACATGACCCATATCTCGGTGAACGTGGACGGCACGACGTACGAGGACGACGTGGAACCCCGTCTGCTCCTGGTCCACTATCTGCGCGACCGCCTAGGCCTCACCGGCACCCCGATCGGCTGTGACACCTCGAACTGCGGGGCGTGCACGGTCGACCTGGACGGGGCGTCCGTCAAAAGCTGCTCGGTCCTCGCCGTCCAGGCGGACGGCGGCCGGGTGACCACCGTCCAGGGGCTCGCCCAGGACGGCGAGTGGACGGCGCTGCAGCGCGCGTTCCACGAGCGGCACGCACTGCAGTGCGGCTACTGCACTCCCGGGATGCTCATGGCGGCGCGCGATCTGCTGCGCGAGAACCCGCAGCCCACCTCGGACGAGGTCCGCCAGGCCCTGGAAGGCAACCTCTGCCGCTGCACCGGCTACCAGAACATCGTCCGCGCGGTGCTCGCCGCCTCCGGGCAGGAGGCCGGCCAAGAGGTCGGTCAGGAGGTGACGGCATGACCGATCAGGCCGTCGAACCCGAGGTCGGCCGCGCCCGGCTCCGCAAGGAGGACGCCCGGCTGGTCACCGGCCAGACCCACTGGACCGACAACATCCAGGCGCCCGGCCTGCTGCACATCGCCATCCTGCGCAGCCCGATGGCCCACGCCCGCATCACCCGTGTCGACGTCTCCCCCGCCCTGGAACGCCCCGGCGTCATCGCGGCGTTCAGCGGCGCCGACCTCGCCGAGGGGCTCGGCCCGCTGCCCTGCGCCTGGCCGGTGACCGAGGACATCGTCATCCCCGACCATCCGCCGGTCGCCGTCGACGAGGTCCGCTACGCCGGTGACCCGGTGGCGGTCGTCGTGGCCCGTGACCGGTACGCGGCCGCCGACGCGCTGGAGGCCGTCGAGGTCGACTACGAGCCGCTGGACCCGGTGCTCGACCTGGAGGCGGCCCTGGCCGAGGACGCCCCGCTGGTCCACGCCGACAAGGGCACCAACCGCTCCTACACCTGGCCGCTCGCCACCGGCGAGAGCTTCGAGGCCGTGCGGGACCGAGCCGAGGTGACGGTCAAGCGGCGCTACCACCAGCAGCGGCTCATCCCCAACGCCATGGAGCCGCGCGCGGTCGTCGTCACCCCGATGCCCGCCTCCGGCGAGTACACGCTCTACTCGGCCACCCAGATCCCGCACATCCTGCGGATCATGCTCGCGCTGGTCACCGGCATCCCCGAGCAGAAGCTCCGGGTGATCGCCCCGGACGTCGGCGGCGGCTTCGGCTCCAAGCTCCAGGTGTACGGCGAGGAGGCCCTCGCCCTCGCGGTCGCCCGCAAGCTCGGCCGCCCGGTGAAGTGGACCGAGTCCCGCTCCGAGGGCTACCTCGCCACCCACCACGGCCGCGGCATGATCCAGGACATCGAGGTCGCCGCCACCCGCGACGGCAAGCTCCTGGGCGTCAAGGTGGACCTGCTCGCCGACATGGGCGCCTACCTGATGCTCGTCACGCCGGGCATCCCGATCCTCGGCGCCTTCATGTACCCGGCGATCTACAAGATGGACTCCTACGAGTTCAACTGCACCGGTGTCTTCACCACCCGCACGCCCACCGACGCCTACCGCGGCGCCGGACGCCCGGAGGCGACGTTCGCCATCGAGCGGGTCATGGACGAGCTGGCGGCCGAACTCGGCCTGGACCCGGTTGAGTTGAGGCGCCGCAACTGGATCCGGCACGAGGAGTTCCCGTACACCACGATTGCGGGACTGACCTACGACACCGGCAACTACGAGGCGGCGACCGAGAAGGCGCTCGCCCTGTTCGGGTACGACGACCTGCGCGCCGAGCAGCAAAAGCGCAACGAGCGGGGCGACCCCGTCCGGCTCGGCATCGGTGTCTCGACGTACACGGAGATGTGCGGCCTCGCCCCGAGCCGGCTGCTGGGCGAGCTCCGGTACGGGGCCGGCGGCTGGGAGGCGGCGAGCATCCGCATGCTGCCCACCGGCAAGGTCGAGGTGGTCACCGGCACCAGCCCGCACGGGCAGGGCCATGTGACCTGCTGGAGCCAGATCGCCGCCGACGCGCTGGGCGTGCCGTTCGACGACGTCGAGGTGGTGCACGGCGACACCAAGGCGGCCCCGCAGGGCATGGACACCTACGGCTCGCGGTCGCTGGTCGTCGGCGGGGAGGCCGTGCACCGGGCGGCGCGGAAGGTGGTGGAGAAGGCGCGGAAGGTGGCCGCGCACCTGCTGGAGGCGAGCGAGCAGGACCTCGACTTCACCGACGGCGTGTTCTCGGTGAAGGGCTCTCCGGAGGCGCGCAAGACCATCCAGGAGGTGGCCTTCGCGACGTTCGCCTCGCACGACCTGCCCGAGGGCATGGAGCCCAGCATCAACGCCGAGCACGTCGTGGACCCGGAGAACTTCTCCTACCCGCACGGCACCCACCTGTGCGCCGTCGAGGTCGACACCGAGACGGGCGCGACGCGCATCCGGTCGTACGTCTGCGTCGACGACGTCGGCCGGGTCGTGAACCCGATGATCGTCGAGGGGCAGGTGCACGGCGGGCTCGCCCAGGGCATCGCGCAGGCGCTGTTCGAGGAGGCCGTGTACGACGACGAGGGCAACCTCGTCTCCGGCACCATGGCCGACTACCTCGTGCCGTCGGCCGCCGACCTGCCGGACTTCGTGACCGACCGGACGGAGACGCCGGCGTCCTCGAACGCCCTGGGCGTCAAGGGAGTCGGCGAGTCGGGGACCATCGCCTCGACGCCCGCCGTCGTCAACGCGATCGTGGACGCGCTCAGGCCGCTGGGCGTGCAGGACGTACGGATGCCGTGCACGCCGGAGCGCGTGTGGCAGGCCGTGCGCTCCACCCAGTCCGGAACGGAGGCCTCGGCATGATTCCTCCCTCATTCGACTACGCGCGCCCGGCGAGCGTCGACGAGGCGGTACGGGTCCTCGCCGACGCGGGCGAGGACGCGAAGGTGCTGGCCGGCGGGCAGAGCCTGCTGCCGCTGCTGAGGCTGCGGCTGGCCTTCCCCGAGCTGGTCGTGGACGTGGGCCGGATCCCGGAGCTGCACGGGGTCCGCGAGGAGGGCGAGACGCTCGTCATCGGCGCACTGACCACGCATCACGACGTGATCAGCGACCCGCTGGTCCGCCGGCACGCCGGTCTGCTGGCCGCCGCGACGGCCACGGTCGCCGATCCGGCCGTACGGCACCGGGGCACCCTCGGCGGCGCGCTCGCGCACGCCGACCCGGCCGGGGACCTGCCCGCGGTGGTGCTGGCGCTGGACGCCGAACTGGTCGCCGCGGGACCGAACGGACGGCGCACGATCCCGGCCCGCGAGTTCTTCCTCGACTACCTGCAGTCCGCGCTGGAGCCCGACGAGCTCCTGGTGGAGGTGCGCGTGCCGAAGGCGGACGGCTGGGGCTTCCACTACGAGAAGTTCCACCGGGTCGCCCAGGCCTGGCCGATCGTGGGCGTGGCCGCACTGGTACGACGCGACAACGGGCACATCGCCGAGGCGCGCGTCGGGCTGACCAACATGGGCGCGACCCCGCTGCGGGCCGCGGCCGCCGAGCAGGCGCTGGCCGGTGCCGGGGACGCGGACGCGGTGGCGCGCGCCGCGGAGTCGGCGGCCGAGGGCACCCGGCCGTCGCAGGACATGTCGGCCTCGCCCGAGTACCGCGCGCACCTCGCGCGGGTGCTGACCAAGCGGGCGGTGCTGACCGCCACCGGAATGGGGTGAGCGCCGATCACGCGGATGGACGACCCGGAGCAGGTGCGGGCCCGCCTGGAGGAGACGGGGTACCTCGTCGACGACGGGCTGGCCGTCGCCTGCTTCCTGGGCTTGAGGCTGCACCGGCCGCTCTTCTGCGAGGGCGACGCGGGCGTGGGCAAGACCGCGCTCGCGTCCGCCCTCGCCGAGGCGCTCGGCGCGCCGCTGATCAGATTGCAGTGCCACGAGGGCATCGACGCCTCGCAGGCCCTGTACGACTGGGACTTCCCCCGCCAGCTGCTGCACCTGCGGGCCGCCGAGGCGGCGGGTGTCACGGACGCGGACCGTCTGGAGAGCGAGCTGTACGACCGGCGCTTCCTCATCGCCCGGCCGCTGCTGCGGGCCCTGCAGACGCAGCCGTCGGTGCTGCTGGTCGACGAGATCGACCGCGCCGACGACGAGTTCGAGGCGTTCCTGCTGGAGCTGCTCTCGGAGTACTCGGTGACCATTCCGGAGCTCGGCACGCTGCGCGCCGAGGTGCCGCCGGTCGTGGTCCTGACGTCGAACCGGACCCGTGAGGTGCACGACGCGCTCAAGCGGCGCTGCCTGTACCACTGGTTCGACCATCCCTCCTTCGCCCGCGAACTCGCCATCGTGCGGCGCCGGTTGCCGCAGGTGTCGGCGCGGCTGGCCGAGCAGGTCACGGCCCTGGTGCAGGCGCTGCGGAGCGCGGAGCTGCTCAAGCCGCCGGGCGTGGCCGAGACGATCGACTGGGCCGAGGCCCTGGACGCGCTGGGCGCGAGCGAGGTGGACGCCGAGCTGGCCGTGGCGACGCTGGGGTCGGTGCTGAAGTACCGGGAGGACGCGGAGCGGGCCCGCGGGCTCGATCTCGCGGCCGTCCTGGCGACGCGGGGAGTGTGAGGGTCATGCTCGCCGCGGACGCCGTCCTCCTCGGTTTCGTCCGGGCCCTGCGCGGGGCGGGCGTCGACGCGAGCGCCGAGCGGCTGCACGCGTTCCTGCGGGCCCTGGACTTGCTCCGGCCGCAGGTGAGGGCGGACGTGTACTGGGCGGGGCGGCTGACGCTGTGCGGCGGGCGGGACGACCTGGAGCGCTACGACCGGGTGTTCGCGGCGTACTTCGGGCCGTCCGGGGAGCCCGACCGGCGTCCGGTGCGTACCGTTCCCCCGCCCCGCCCGCGGCTCGTCGTACGGGAGGCTTCCCCCGGCCCGGCCGCGCCGAGCGGCGACGAGCCGCCGGGGCCGCCCTCGGCCACGCTCGCCAGCTCCGCCGAGGTGCTGCGCCACCGTGACGTGGCCGAGCTGGACGCGGCCGAGCGCGCCCAACTGAACCGGCTGCTCGCGGCGTTCGCGCTGCGCGGCCGGACGCGGCGCTCGGCCCGGCGGCGGCCGGCCCGGCGCGGGGACGTCGATCCGCGCCGCACGGTACGGGAGTTGCTGCGGCGCGGCGGCGAACCGGCCCGGCTGCGGCGCCAAGCGCGCGTGCGGCTGCCGCGCCGGGTCGTGCTGCTCGTCGACATCAGCGGCTCCATGGCGCCGTACGCCGACGCGCTGCTGCGGTTCGCGCACGCCGCGTCGCGGGGAGGCCGTACGGAGGTGTTCACGATCGGCACCCGGCTGACCCGGGTGACCCGCGAACTCTCGCATCGGGACCCCGACTTGGCGATGACCGCGCTCGCGGCCGCGGTGCCCGACTGGCGCGGCGGCACCCGGCTCGGCGAGCTGCTGCGCGAGTTCCTGAACCGCTGGGGGCAGCGCGGGACGGCGCGTGGCGCGGTCGTCGTGCTGCTCTCGGACGGCTGGGAGCGCGGCGATCCGACGCTGCTCGGCGAGCAGATGCGCCGCCTGCACGGGCTGGCGCACCGGGTGATCTGGGCCAACCCCCGTAAGGCGCGGCCCGGTTACGCGCCCTTGGCCGCCGGGATGGCGGCGGCCCTGCCGAGCGTGGACGCGTTCGTCGAGGGGCACAGCCTGGCGGCGCTGGAACGGCTGGCGGCGGTGGTGCGCGGCTCGGAGAACGGCATGGAAACCGCGGGGTCCGGGACGGAGATCGGAAGGGAAATCGGGGTAGAGACCGGGGCGGAGACCTTCCCGAGAGGAGCGGAACGTGCGTGAGAATCTGCCGGCGCTGGAGCGCTGGTATGCGGCCGGCGTCCCGTTCGGGCTCGCCACGGTCGTCGCGGTGAGCCGCAGCGCGCCGCGCGGGCCGGGCGCCGCCATGGCCGTCGGGCCGGACGACGAGGTCGTGGGCAGTGTGTCCGGGGGCTGCGTGGAGGGCGCGGTGTTCGAGCTCGCCCAGGATGTCGTGGCGAGCGGCGAAGCCCGGCTGGAGACGTTCGGGTACAGCGACGAGGACGCGTTCGCGGTCGGCCTCACCTGCGGCGGCGAGATCACCCTGCTGGTACGGCCCGTCACGCCCGAGTCCGACCCGACGTTCGGCGCGGTCGCCGAGGCGGTCGCCGCGGGCGAGCCGATCACCGTGGCCACGGTGGTCGACGGACCTGCGCCGCGCGGTGCCACGCTGGCGGTCTGGCCGGGGGCGACGGGCGACACGCTCGGCACGCTGGGCACGACCGGCCTGGACGTGGCGGTCACGGCCGACGCGCGCGGCGAACTGGCCCTCGGCGCCACGGGGTTGCGCCACTACGGCCCGCACGGCGAGCGCCGCGAGGACGCGGTCACCGTGTTCCTGCACTCCTTCGCGCCGCCCCCGCGGATGCTGGTCTTCGGCGCGATCGACTACGCGGCCTCCGTGGCCCGCATCGGCGCCTTCCTCGGCTACCGCGTCACCGTGTGCGACGCCCGCCCGGTCTTCGCCACCCCCAAGCGCTTCCCCGAGGGCGTGGAGGTCGTCGTCGACTGGCCGCACCGCTACCTGCGGGGCACCGAGACCGACGAACGCACGGTGATATGCGTCCTCACCCACGACCCGAAGTTCGACGTGCCGCTGCTGGAGGAGGCACTGCGCCGCCCGGCCGCCTACATCGGGGCGATGGGCAGCCGCCGTACCCACGACGAACGGTACAAGCGGCTCACCGAGGCCGGAATCACGGACGCCGAGCTGTCCCGGCTGCGCTCGCCGGTCGGGCTCGACCTCGGGGCCCGTACGCCCGAGGAGGTCGCCGTGTCCGTCGCCGCCGAGATCGTCGCGCTGCGCTGGGGAGGCAGCGGCGCACCACTGACCGTGACCGCCGGGGCGATCCATCCGGCGGGACCTGCCTGAGGCCTTTCCCGAGGGCCTTCCCGAGTGCGAGGAGCAAGTCATGGAGCTGCACCACGAGTTCACCGTCCCCGTTCCGGTCGACGACGCCTGGCGCGCACTCCTCGACATCGAACGCGTCACGCCGTGCCTGCCCGGGGCCACCCTGGAGGACTACGACGGCAAGACCGTGACCGCCTCGGTGAAGGTCAAGGTCGGGCCGATCACGGTGAACTACCGGGGCACGGCCGTCTTCGAGGAACAGGACGAGGTGGCACGACGGATCGTGCTCATCGCGAACGGCCGGGAGACGCGGGGACAGGGCACGGCGCGGGCGACGATCGTCAGCACGCTGAGCGAACGCGACGACGGCGGTACGGCGGTCTCGGTGCACACCGACCTGACGGTGACCGGACGTCCGGCCCAGTTCGGGCGCGGGGTGATGGCGGAGGTGGGCGACCGTCTGGTGGGCCAGTTCGCGGACTGCCTGGCCCAACGGATCGCCGAGCGGCCGGAGTCCGCGGTCGAGGGGGAGTCACTGGAGGAGCCGCTGAGGGAACCCCTGCCCCTCGACCAGGAGGAGCCGGAACCGCTCGACCTCTTCCGCGCGGCCGCGGTACCCCTGGCCAAGCGGGCGGCGGCCGCCACGGCCGCGGTCGCTGTGCTGGTCCTGGTGTTCCGGGGGGTGCGGCGGCGCAGGCGCGCGCGGGCTCGTCGCGCTCCGTGGAGGCGGTAGTCGGCGCAGACCGACGGGGAGTGGCCCGGCGGTTTCTGAACGTCCGGGGCCACCCGCCCCCCTGCGGGTGGCCGGTCGATTCGGGACCGCGTGCTCAGCCGTCGCCGAGCTCACGAGCCTGCTCGCGCCCGGCGGCAGCAACCGCTGAGCCGCGTTCCTCGATCCTTCTCGGTGGCGACGGCGTTGGCGGAGAGGAGCGTCGCGGCGGCGAGGCTGCCCCAGAGGGCGGCCGAGCCGTGGGAGGCGAGAGCGGTGATGACCGCCGGGGAGACGGCGAGGCCGAAGCCCGTGGAGAGCTGGAAGCGGGCGAGGGCGCGTCCGAGGACATGGGCCGGGGCGAGGGCGGTGACCAGCGCGGTGGCGCTGCCGGCGTAGATGATCTCGCCGATCGTGCAGACTACGGACACCGTGGCGACGGCCGGGGCACTCCAGCCGTGTCCCAGTGAGGTGGCCGCGAGGAAGCCGAGGTAGGACGCGGCGAGTACCACGCCGGCGAGAGCCAGCACGGTCCGCCGGGAGAAGCGGGACATCAGGACGGTGACCGGAACCTGCAGGGTGACCACCAGCACAGTGTTGGCAACGAAGATGGCTGCCGACCACACCGGGGATGCGTGCAACTGTGTCACCAGGACCAGAGGGAGCGCGATTTCGGGGACGTTGAGGCAGAAGACGTAGACCACGTTGGCGGCCAGCAGCGCGCGCATCCGAGGTGCGGGCCCGTCGGCGATGTCCTTGGCCGCCGTGGCGGCCGGATGCGTGTGCAGGTGGACCGACCAGGCCAAGGCTGCCGCAGCGAGATAGGCGAGCCCGGTGACGGCTGCCAGCGCCTGCAGTGCGGTGGTGCCGCCCGCCAGGCATGTGGTGGCGAGGAGGGCGCCCGCGCCCAGGCCGGCGTTGCGCAGGGCGCGACCTCCCGCGAGAGCGGCGTCGCGTTCGCGGCCGTGGGCGACCGTGGCCACGAGGGCTGCATGGGCGGCCGGCCATGCCTGGTTGCCGATGCCGAGGAAGAGTGCCGCCGTCGCGAACAGCCGGACGTGCCCCGCCGGGGCGGCCAGCAGCAGCACCACGCCCACCACCCGCACCAGCATCGACGCTGCCACGACCGTGCTGCGTGCGCCCCGGTCGAGCCATCGGCCGACCGCGGGCATGCACACCAGACCCACGACGACGCCGACCGTCATGGCGATGCCGGTGACCGGCGCGGACAGCCTCAGCACCGTCACCCCGTAGAGCAGCAGAAAGGGCCGCAGCAGCCCGGTGCCTAGCGCGTCCACGGCCAGGGCCACGGCATAACGGGGGCCTCCGGAGGCACGGACGAGAGCGCGCGGCTGGATCTTGGTGGTGGTTGCCATGGCGTCAACGGTGCGTTCGGCCGCCGGGCCGGCCATGTCGGTTGACGGACACCGTCAATCGACGCGGTCGTCGGCCAACCGACCAGCGATGATGAAGAGATGACGTTGAGGATCGACATCGGCGGCCTGCCGTCCGGGCGACTGCGGTTCGCTGCCTCCCCGCTGGCCGAGCTGACCGCGATGCTGCACGTGCTGGCCGAACCCGGGCATCACCCGCAGCTCGCCGGCTGGGCCGGGGACGTCTGGGCCGGGCTGCGGCCGGAGCTGGCCGAGCGGCTCAGGGAGGCGGAGTTCCTCTGGCGTTCCTCACGAGCCGACTTCCTGGTCCCCGCTCGTCCCCGGCCCACCCTCGCCGAGGAGTTGGACGATGTGGACCGGATCGACGATGAAACTTATGTGACCGCCGCGCTCGTTACCACGTGCGGCAGCAACCGGGTCCACTTCGCCGCGCCCTCGCCGCTGGCCGACGCGACGGCGCGTGAGCGGGCCCTGGACCTGGCCCAGGCCCGCGGCGCGCTCCAAGAGGCCTTCGCGGAACGGCTGCTCGCGGACCCGGCCGCCGTGCGGGCGCGGGTGCGTCACACCCTCGAACAGTGCGCCGAGGCATTCTTCGACGCCGCCTGGACGGGCGTCGCCGTGCAACTCGCCACCGACCTGCGCCTGAAGAACGACCTGCTGAAGCGCCAGGGCATCGGGGCGGCACTCGCGTCGGTCTCCAGCGCCGTCACCCTGGCGCCGGACGGCAACTGCATCATCGTGGACAAGCTGCAGGACAATGCGACCGCCGCTCACGGCACCGGGGTCACCTTCCTCCCCAGCGTCTTCGGCCGCCCGCACCTGGTGGCGGTCCACGCGCCCGGGTGGCAGCCGGTGGTGCAGTACCCCGTGGCCGAAGCGAGTCCATCGGAGCCGGTATCACTGGAAACGGTCAGGCTACGGCTGGAGGCACTCGCGCATCCGGTACGGCTGCGGCTGCTGCGCACCCTGACCCGCGGCCCGCACACCACCGGTGAGCTGGCCCACGCCTGGGAACTTTCACCTCCGGAGGTTTCCCGCCACCTCGCTGTCCTGCGCCGCGCGGGCCTGCTCACGGCCCGGC
The DNA here is from genome assembly GCF_040645355.1 of Streptomyces sp. NPDC046805. Classification (NCBI taxonomy): domain Bacteria; kingdom Bacillati; phylum Actinomycetota; class Actinomycetes; order Kitasatosporales; family Streptomycetaceae; genus Streptomyces; species Streptomyces sp. NPDC046805. The sequence continues at coordinate 34,070 of NZ_JBEYYC010000022.1, forward strand.
GGCACGGTCGTTACGTCCGCTACACCCTCAATCTGCCCGCTCTGACGGCGCTGGGGGCCGACCTGCTGGCGGCCGTACTTCGCTGAGTAGCTTCGGTCTGCCAGAACGCGGGCGACCGCCGCCTTCGCGACATCGTCCGACTCGGCAGGCCGCCGAGCAGTACCGGCGCAACCGCCTGCTGCCCGCGGGTCGCAGGGCAGCGGACTGGCTGCACCGCCGGACGTTCCTCCTGCGACAAAGACGCGATCGACGAGGAGTGACACGCCCTGGCCCGCGCTAATCAGAGGTCGCCCCGGACAAGCGCATGCAGATGCTGGTCGTGCCAGCCGTCTGCGTGCAGCAGGGCACCGCGCATCGTGCCCTCCAGGGAGTAGCCCGCCTTCTCGGCCACCCGGCAGGACGCCGGGTTCGCCATCGAGTGGCACAGGCGCAGGCGGTGCAGGCCGAGGTCGTCCAGTGCCCAGCGGCTGAGCCGGCGCGTCGCCTCGACGACGATGCCGCCGCCGCGGGCTTCGGGCAGGACCCAGTAGACGATTTCGGCGCTGCCGCCCGCGAGATCGATGTCGTTCCAGCCGATGAGTCCCATCGCCGCGCCGCCGGGCCGGGCGACGGCCCAGACCGCGCCCGTCTCGGCCTGCCAGCGCCCGTGCATGCGCTCGATCCTGCGGCAGGCCTCGACGCGGCTGTCGACGGAGAAGAGGTTCCACCGGCGGATCGCGGGGTCCTGGCCCGCGGCCACCAGCGCGTCGGCATCGGCGGGGCGCCACGGCCGTAGCTCCGCACCGCCCGGCAGCGCAAGGACCGGCTGACTGTCATGGGCCATGCGACCCGCGGGAACAACCGGCGGGACGCCCGGACTTGAGATCATCGCGGCATCCTGCCACAGCGCGGCTACCGCTGCGGCAGCCGGTGCAGGGTCACGTCCGTCAGCGCCCCGTCGGCGAGGGTCGCCGTCAGGTAGGTGCAGTGGGGCTGGCGTCGGCGGTCGGTCGGGGAGCCCGGGTTGAGCAGGCGCAGGCCGGAGGGGGTGGTGGTGTCCCAGGGGATGTGGCTGTGGCCGAAGACCAGGACGTCGAGGTCGGGGAAGCGGGCGGCGCAGCGGGCCTCGCGGCCCTCGGCCGGGCTGGTGTCGTGGACGACGCCGAAGCGCAGGCCGCCGAGGTCGGCGTAGGCCACTTCGGGGAGCCGGGCCCGCAGTTCGGGGCCGTCGTTGTTGCCGTACACGCCGATCAGCCGTCGGCTGCGGCTCTCCAGCAGGTCGAGGGTGGCGGTGTCGACCCAGTCCCCGGCGTGGAACACCACGTCGGCGTGCGGGAGTTCGGCGAGGAGCTGTTCCGGCAGGCCCTTGGCACGCGCGGGGACATGGGTGTCGGACATGAGCAGGAGGCGCACGCGACCAGCGTAGGCCAGCCCGCGGGCCGAGGTGAGGCGAACTCGGGACCGGAGGGCGGGGTGAACCGCGACTGGCAGGGTGGGCTGAACAGCCTGGACTGGACAGTCCAGACTGAAGATCCTAGGGTGGCGGCATGGTCGACATCTCCGACTCCGCCGCACGCGCCGCACGCGACCTGCGCGTCGTGTTCAGCCGGCTGCGGCGCCGTATCCGGGAGGTCGCGCAGGACACGGACCTCACCCCGTCCCAGGAGTCGGCGCTCACCCTGGTCGGCAAGCACGGCGCCGCCACGGCCAGCGCGCTGGCCTCGGCCGAGGGGGTGCGGCCGCAGTCGATGGCGGCCACGCTCGCCGCGCTCGACCAGCACGGCCTCATCCGCCGCGCCCCCGACCCCGACGACGGCCGCCGGCAGCTGGTCACCCTGACCGACGTCGGCCGGGCCCGCGTCGAGGGCAACCGGCAGGCGCGCGAGGAGTGGCTGGCGCGCGCTTTCCAGGACCGGTTCACCGAGGACGAGCGGCGGACGGTGCTCGCGGGGCTCGCGCTGCTGGAACGACTCTCGGAGCAGTGATGCGGCAGTGATACCTAGGCTCATCGGACGCGTCGGACGGCGCACACGTCCCTCCCCCACGGCATTCGACCGTCGCCTGATCCCGCCGATGGTCCTGGGTTCCGTGCTGAACCCGGTCAACTCCTCGATGACCGCCGTGGCGCTGGTGCCGATCGGCATCGCCTTCGGGGCGCCGCCGGCCGAGACCGCCTGGCTCGTCTCGGCGCTGTACCTGGCCACGGCCGTCGGGCAGCCGGTGATCGGGCGGCTCGTGGACATGTACGGGCCGCGGCGGCTCTATCTCGCCGGTACGGCCCTGGTCGGCGTGGCCGGGATCATCGGCGCGCTCGCGCCCACGCTGGGCGTGCTGATCGCGGCGCGGGTGCTGCTGGGGTTCGGGACCTCGGCCGCGTATCCGGCGTCCATGCGGCTGACCCGGAGCGAGGCCGAGCGCACCGGCCGGGACAGCCCGGCGGGCGTGCTGACCGCGCTCGCCGTCGCCAACCAGACCGTGTTCGTGGTCGGCCCCGCCCTCGGCGGGCTGCTGATCGGGGTCGGCGGCTGGCGTGCCGTGTTCACGGTCAACGTGCCGCTCTCGGCGGCCTGTCTGGTCCTCGGCGCCCTGCGGCTGCCCCGGCTCGCGAAGGACCCGGCCACGGACGACCAGCGCGGTGTGGACGTGCCAGGCATGGCCCTGTTCGCGGTCATGCTGGTCTCACTGATGTTCTTCCTGATGAGCCCGCGGGCCGCCCACTGGTATCTGCCGGTACTGTCCGCCGCCGCGGCCGCCGCCTTCGCGGTGCGCGAGCTGCGGGTGCCGGACCCGTTCGTCGACCTGCGGGTGCTCGGCGGCAACGTCCCGCTGCTGGCCACGTATCTGCGCCAACTCCTCGGCTACGTCACCGCCTACGGCTTCATGTACGGCTACACGCAGTGGCTGGAGCAGGGCCGGGGGCTGAGCGCCTCCACGGCGGGCCTCGCGCTGCTGCCGCTGTCCGCCACCGCGCTGGCGGTCTCCAGCCTCACGGGCCGCCGCGAGGCCGTGCGCACCAAGCTGGTCGTCGGCTCCGTCCTCCAACTCGCGGGAAGCGCGGGGCTGTTCCTCATCGGCGCCGGCAGCCCGCTGTGGGCCCTGTTCGCCGTCGGCGCCGTCCTGGGCGTGCCTCAGGGGCTGATCGGACTCGCCAACCAGAACGCCCTGTACCGGCAGGCCGATTCCGCGCGCATCGGCTCCGCCGCCGGGCTGCTGCGCACCTTCACCTACCTCGGTGCGCTGGGCGCCTCCGCCGCCACCGCGGCGTTCTACCCGCACCGTGCCGACACGGCCGGGCTGCACGGCCTGGCCCTGTTCATGCTCGCCGGATCGGCCCTGCTGCTGGCGACGACCCTCCAGGACCGTTCCCTCGGTTCCCTCACTCCCCGCACCGCCTCAACCCGGTAACCCCTGAAAGGCCCGAACCATGGCACTCACCGCCCTCGACCCCTGCACCGCCCTGGTCGTCATCGACCTCCAGCGCGGCATCGCCGGCGCGCCCACCCAGCCGTACAGCGGCCCCGAGGTGGTGGCCCGCTCGGTCGAGCTCGCCGACGCCTTCCGGGCCCGGGACCTGCCCGTGGTCCTGGTCCGGGTCTCCTTCGCCGCCGACGGGGCGGACCGGGTTCCCGGCCGCACCGAGCACCAGAGCGACCGCGCCTACCCGGAGGGCTGGGACGTCATCGTGGACGAACTCTCCGGCCACGAGGGCGACATCCACGTCACCAAGCACAACTGGGGCGCCTTCCACGGCACCGATCTCGACGTGCAGCTGCGCCGCCGCGGCGTCACCCAGATCGTGCTCACCGGCATCGCCACCAGCATCGGCGTCGAGTCCACCGCCCGTGCCGCGTACGAGCACGGCTACCACGTCACCGTCGCCACGGACGCCGTCACCGACCTGGCGCCGGAAACGCACGACAACAGCATCCGGAACATCTTCCCGCGGCTCGGCGAGACGGGGACGACGGCCGAGATCCTTCAGCTCCTGGACAAGACGCACGGCTGACCGCCGGGGCGCGGCCCCCGCGGAGGGTGGACGCACCTCCCACAGGGAGCCGCGTTAACATTCGGCCACGCATACCGTGCCACCGAGGCAACTGGTAGCGAAACCAGGGTGATTGGAAGCCGGATGCCGGTCAAGGTCAGCGTCATCGTCCCCGTGTACAACCCCGGGCCGTACATCGAGGACTGCGTCGCCTCGCTGCTGCGGCAGTCGCTGCCCCCGGACGAGTTCGAGGTCGTCTTCGTCGACGACGGCTCCACCGACGAAACCCCGGCCAGGCTGGACCGGCTCGCCGCCGAACACCCGCACTTCCACGTCGTCCACCAGGAGAACTCCGGCTGGTCGGGCCGACCGCGCAACGTCGGGATCGACGCCGCCCGGGGCGAGTTCGTGATGTTCGTCGACAACGACGACTACCTCGGCGACGAGGCCCTGGAGCGGATGTACGACTACGGGGTGGCGAACAAGGCCGACGTGATCGTGGGCAAGATGGCCGGCAAGGGCCGCCCGGTGCCGGTGGAGCTGTTCCGGCGCGACCGCCCGCACGCCACCGTCGAGAACGCGCCACTGATCGACAGCCTCACCCCGCACAAGATGGTCCGGCGGACGTTCCTGGAGCGCACCGGGCTGCGCTTCCCCGAGGGGCGGCGCCGGCTGGAGGACCACGTCTTCGTCACCGAGGCGTTCCTGCGCGCGGACAACGTCTCGGTGCTCAGCGACTACGTCTGCTACTACCACGTGAAGCGCGAGGACGCCGCCAACGCCGGCTTCCAACGCTTCGACCCCGTCGGCTACTTCAAGAACCTCCGCGAGGCCCTCGACGTCGTCGAGCGGTACACCGAGCCGGGCAAGGTGCGGGACCGGCTGCTGCGCCGCTGGCTGCGCGTCGAGATCGCGGACCGGATGCGCGGCCGCCGACTGGTGGAACTGCCGGACGACTACCGTCGGGAGGTGTTCCAGGAGGTGCGCGGTGTGGTCCTCGAACGCTTCGGCCCGGGCGTCGCGCGGGGCCTCGGACCGGGGCAGCGGATCGTCGCCGCGCTGATCCGGGACGACCGCTACGACGACCTGGTCGCCTTCGCCGCGTGGGAGGCCCGGGTGGGGCCCCGGGCCGATCCGACCGGCGTCTCCTGGCAGGACGGCACGGTGCGCGTCCGGTTCACCGTCGAGTTCGGGTCCGGCGGCGAGCCGGTCACGTTCCCGGCCGAGGGGGACCGCACCCCGGCGGCCACCGCGCCGCGGGACGTCGAGCAGGCGATGGCCTGGATGGGCGGGGACGCCGTGCACGGCTTCGGGAAGGCGAGCGTCGACCTGATCCTGCGCGACCGCGCCACCTCCGCCTCGCACTTCCAGCCGGTCGAGATCACGCGCGAGCGGATCCCGTCCGAAGACGGCCGCGTCCGGCTGGTGCTGCACGCCACGGCCACCGTCGCCCCCGGCGAGGCGGCGGGCGGCGTCCCGCTGTACGGCGGCCTGTGGGACATGTACGTACGGGTCGGCCTCGGCGGCTGGACCAAGGAGTGCCGGCTGGGGCCGGACCCGGATGAGGACCGTCCCGCGCCGCCCGCCGGAGTCGTCGCGGGCCGCGTGGTGCTGCCGTACTGGACGAAGTACGACAACCTCTCGCTCGATGTCGACCGGGCACGCAAGTCGCTGGGCCTGGGCCGCCTGGCCCCCGAGGACGCCGCGGTCTCCGGCGACCAGCTGCTGAGCATCGCCCTGCCGCTGTACGTCCACGACCGCACCGAGGTCGCGGTGCGGCTGACCGACACCTCGTCGGGCCGGATCCTGTCGCGGACGGGGAAGCTCACCCCCGCCGACGGCGTCGGCTCGCTGCTGGAGGTGGAGATGGGGCTGCCGGAGATGAAGGGCGCGGCCTGGCGGCTGCAGCTGTCCGTCACCGACGGCGACAGGGCCGACGGGGTCGACGGAGTCGATGGGGCGGACCGGGAGCAACCCCGTTTCCTGCGGCTGCCGCTCGTGCTGCGCGTGGACCGGACCGGCGCCGTCGAGGTGGTCCGGGTCGCGCCTGCGGGCCTGCTCCGGCGGTTGGTGCGCAAGGTGCGGCGCGTGGTGCGCGCCGCGGGACGAAGGGTGTGACGGAGTGCGGGAACTGGGGATAGCGGACGCCTGGGTGCTGGAGCCGCAGGTGTTCGCGGACGAGCGCGGCGGCTTCCACGAGTGGTACCGGGGCCCGGAGTTCCGGGAGGCGACCGGGTACGACCTCGGCGTGGCCCAGGCCAACTGCTCGGTCTCCCGGCGCGGTGTGCTGCGCGGGATCCACTTCGCCGATGTGCCGCCGGGCCAGGCCAAGTACGTGAAGTGCGTGCGCGGGGCCGTGCTGGACGTGGTGGTGGACCTCCGCGTCGGGTCACCCACGTTCGGCCGCTGGGAGGCCGTACCGCTCGATGACGAGAAGCACCATGCGGTGTTCCTCGCCGAGGGGCTCGGGCACGCGTTCATGGCGCTCACCGACGATGCCACGGTGGTGTACCTGTGCTCGACCGGGTACGCGCCGAAGCGCGAGCACGGAGTGCACCCGCTCGACCCGGAGTTGGGCATCACCTGGCCCAAGGGCATCGAGCCGGTGCTGTCCCAGAAGGACGCCGAGGCGCCCTCGCTGAGCGAGGCGGAGCGGTCCGGTCTGCTTCCTTCGTACGCGGACTGCTCCGCCCACTACCAGCGGCTGCGCGGGCAGTAACTCAGCGCTGGGCGCTGAACGGCTCCAGGGCGCGGCGCAGGGGGTCCCAGCCGCGGGACCGCTTGGTGCCCCGGTTGCGGGCCGCCACGAGGGCCTGCCAGAAGCCCGCGGACACCAGATCCTCGGGCTTCACGGCCGTCGTCCGCTCGAGGATCGACTCGGGCACCTTCTGCGGGTCGGGGACTTCGAACTCCGCGAGAATGTCGTCGTAGTTGTCCTTCAGCACCGTGTTGTCCGGGTCGGCGCCGAAGACCAGGAGCTGGCCGGTGGGCGCGGTGTCGGCCAGGACCGTCACCAGGTCGGGACGGTGGCGGTGGAGGATCTCGACGAGCTTGTAGACGTCCCCGGTCCAGGCGTTGGTGTGGCGGTCGCGGGCCGCCTCGTCCACGTTGCGCGGCAGCATGTCGTCGAAGACGATCACGCTGGCCCAGTCCGAGTGCTTCTCTATGTTGATGAAGTCACGCAGCGCGTACTCGAACAGGTGCATGCCGTCGATGAACGACAGGTCCAGGGTGGTGCGCTGCCAGTAGCCGAACGGGCTGCGGTTGCGGGCCAGGTTGCGCAGCGGGTGACGGCCGCCCCTGAGGTGCGCGAGGGGGTTGTCCCGCGCGAAGAAGTCGTCGCTGGTCGCCTTGGCCAGGTGCACGTCGCAGCGGATCTCCGCGACCACCTTGAACGCGGGGTCGACCGCGATGCTGGGGACCCGGGACAGCGTCAGGCTGCGCCCGTCGTTGACGCCGATCTCCAGGTAGTTGCGGTTGGCGCTGACCTTGTGGAGCTCCCGGAGGAACTCGTGCCGTTTCACTGAGACATCTCCTTGCGGATGTGGGGCAGTGCTTCGTGCAGGGCGGACCGCCAGTCCCTGGGCGGCTGAAGGCCGATCTCCCGCCAACGGGCGTGCCCGAGGGCGCTGTAGGCCGGACGGGGCGCGGGCCGCGGGAAGGCGTCGGTGCCGGTGGGGCGCACCCGGTCCGGGTCCGCACCGACGAGCCGGAACACCTCGCGGGCCAGTTCGTGCCAGCTGGCCTCGCCGGAACTGGTGGCGTGGAAGATACCGTGTACGCCCGCTTCCCGGGAGACCCTGGCGCCGACGTCCGCGATCCGTTCGGCGACGTCCGCGCTCCAGGTCGGCTGTCCGCGCTGGTCGTCGACGACGTCGAGGGTGTCCCGGCGGGCCTCGAGCGCGAGCATCGTGCGGACGAAGCTGTGCCCGTGGGCGCCGTACAGCCAGGCCGTGCGCAACACGGCGCTCCGGCCCGGGAGTTCCTCCAGGACCGCGCGCTCCCCGACGAGTTTGGTGCGGCCGTACGCGGTGCGCGGGTCCGGGACGTGGTCCTCCGGGTACGGGGAGGTGCGGGCCGCGCCGTCGAAGACGTAGTCGGTGGAGACGTGGATCAGGCGGGCGCCGCGCTCGGCGCAGGCGCGGGCGAGCAGTCGTGGCCCGTCGCCGTTGACGCTCAGCGCCCGCGCCTCGTCGGTCTCGGCGTCGTCGACGCCCGTGTACGCAGCGCAGTTGACGACCACTTCGGGCCGGTGCTCGTCCAACGCCCGCCGTACGGAGTCGGGTTGGGTGATGTCGAGGGCGGTACGGTCGAGGCCGGTCACGTCCTCGGCGCGGCGGAGCAGCTCCGTGACGGTGTCCCGGCCGAGCATGCCGCCCGCGCCGGTGACCAGCCACCTCATCGGGACTCCCGCCCCTTCAGCGGCTCCCACCAGCCGCGGTTGTCGCGGTACCAGGCGACCGTCTCGGCGAGCCCGGTCGCGAAGTCGCGGCGAGGGCGGTAGCCGAGCTCGTCGCGGGCCTTGCTCCAGTCGACGCTGTAGCGCAGGTCGTGGCCCTTGCGGTCGGTGACGTACGCGACCCGGTCCCAGTCGGCGCCGCAAGCCTGGAGCAGCACCCCGGTGAGCTCCTTGTTGCTCAACTCCGTGCCGCCGCCGATGTTGTAGACCTCGCCGGGGCGGCCCTTGGTGCGGACGAGTTCGATGCCGTGGCAGTGGTCCTCGACGTGCAGCCAGTCGCGGACGTTGCGCCCGTCGCCGTACAGCGGGACGTCGTGGCCGTCCAGCAGGTTGGTGACGAACAGCGGGACGACCTTCTCGGGGAACTGGTGCGGGCCGTAGTTGTTGGAGCAGCGGGTGACCCGCACGTCCAGGCCATGGGTACGGTGGTACGCCAGGGCGAGCAGGTCGGACGAGGCCTTGGAGGCGGAGTACGGGGAGTTGGGGGCCAGCGGGTGGTCCTCCGGCCAGGAGCCGTGCTCGATGGAGCCGTAGACCTCGTCGGTGGAGACGTGCACGAACGGGCCGACGTCGTGGCGCAGGGCCGCGTCCAGCAGCGTCTGGGTGCCCACCACGTTGGTGAGGACGAACTCGCCCGCCCCGTCGATCGACCGGTCCACATGGGACTCGGCGGCGAAGTGCACGACCTGGTCGGCCTCGGCCATGAGCTTGTCGACCAGTTCGGGGTCGCATATGTCGCCCTGGACGAAGGCGAGTCGGGGATGGCCGAGGGGGAGGTTGGTGAGCGTGCCGGCGTAGGTGAGCTTGTCGAGCACCGTGACGCGGGGCGCGTCGGGTGCGTCGTCGGCGAGGAGGGAGCGGACGTATGTGGAGCCGATGAAACCGGCGGCTCCGGTGACGAGGAGATTCATGAACGGATCTGCACCTTGCTGTGGTCTCCGAGGACGAGTCGATGGGCACTGGGCACTCCGGCCGTCGGGGTCACCTCGACGTGCCGGCCGATCAGCGAGCACTCGATCCTGCCCACCCCGTCGATGGAGGAGTCCCGCAGCACGATGGAGAACTCCAGCTCGCTGTCCGTGATCCGGCAGTTCTCGGCGACGGAGGTGAAGGGGCCGACGTAGGAGTCGCTGACGACGGTCCCGGACCCGATGACGACCGGGCCGACGATCCGGGAGTTCGCTATCCGCGCCCCCTCCTCGATCACCACCCGGCCGACGGTCTCGCTCGCGTCGTCGACCTCGCCGTCGATCCGCCGCCGCATCCCTTCCAGGACGGTGCGGTTGACCTCGAGCATGTCGTCGACGTTGCCGGTGTCCTTCCAGTAGCCGTCGATGATCGTGGAGCGTACGTCGGCCCGGATGTCGATGAGATGCTGGAGGGCGTGAGTGATCTCCAACTCGCCGCGCCAGGACGGCTTGATGGCGCGCACGGCCTCATGGATGACGGGGGTGAACAGGTAGACACCGACCAGGGCCAGGTCGCTCTTCGGGTGCTCCGGCTTCTCCTCCAGGCTCACCACCCGCCCGGACGGGTCGAGTTGGGCGACGCCGAAGGAGCGGGGATCGGGGACGCGGGTGAGCAGGATCTGGGCGTCCGGGCGGCTGGCGCGGAACGCGTCGACGAGATCGCTGATGCCGCCGACGACGAAGTTGTCGCCGAGGTACATCACGAAATCGTCGTCCCCGAGGAACTCCCTTGCGATCAGCACCGCGTGGGCGAGACCGAGGGGTCGCTCCTGGGGTATATAGGTGACGCCCAGGCCGAACTTCGACCCGTCGCCGACCTCCTCCTCGATCTCGGCCGCGGTGTCACCGACGACGATCCCGACGTCGGTGATGCCCGCCGCCGCGATGGACTCCAACCCGTAGAAGAGAACAGGCTTGTTGGCGACCGGGACCAGTTGTTTCGCCGACGTGTGGGTGATCGGCCTCAGTCGGGTACCGGCGCCGCCGGCGAGCACGAGTGCCTTCATTGGCCACACCCTAGTAGCGCTCGTACGGATCGGACCTTTGTTTGACTTAATGGTTGTTAGGTCATTACGTCCGCGGTACCGCGAGCGATGTGCGTCAGGCCTCCTCCGGGGACCCCGCCGCCCGTCCCACCTCCGCCTCGACCTCGCCGCGTGGCCGGCCCTCGTCCCGCGCGTACTCGCTCACCGCGGCCTGCAGGTCCCGGGCCAGGTCGCGCCAGGCGCGCAGCGCGGTCTCGTAGGTCTCGGTCTGCGCACCCGTCAGATCGGCCGCGGCCGGCGGACCGTACGCGTCCCGCAGTCCCAGGACCTGCTCGTGGGCCGCGTCGGCCGCGCGTTGCTTCGCCACGAGTTCCTCGAAGGTGTGTGCCACGCCAAGGACCCTAGGCACGGGGCCGTCGCCCGCCGTTCCGACCTGCCGGGCGTGGCGCGCACCCGCACCCGTGTGGCCGTCAGCCGTCGGGCACGATGTCGGCCCACACCTGTTTGCCGCCGCTCACCGGCACCGTCCCCCATGCCGCCGACATGGCCTCCACGAGGAGGATGCCCCGGCCGCCGGTGGCCTCCCAGCTGATGCTGGTGGGCTTGACGGGGGTGCGGGGCGAGCCGTCGGCGACGGACACACGGAGCCGGTGGTTGACCCGGGTGAGGTCGAGGCGGATCTGGCCCTCGGTGTGCACGAGGGCGTTGGTGACGAGTTCGGAGACGACGAGGAGTACGGCGTCCTTCTGGTCCGCGGGCACGCCCCAGGTGCGCAGGGCGCGCCGGGTGAAGCGGCGGGCGTGGGCGACGGCCTCCGGGACCCGCCACACCGTCCAGCTCTCGCGCAGCGGGCGGACGGCCATGCCGTCGTAGCGCATCAGCAGCAGGGCGACGTCGTCGCGGCGCTGTGCGCCGCCGAGCAGTGCGTCGGCGACCAGGCTGAGGTGGGCCGGGTCGGCGGCCGCCAGCTCGCGGGCGAGCCGGTCGAGCCCCGCGTCGATGTCCTCCTCGGCGGTCTCCACCAGACCGTCGGTGGTCAGCGCGATCAGGGTGCCGGGCTGCAGCCGGAGCGGGGTCATGGGGAACTCGGCCTGGGTGACCACGCCGAGCGGCGGGCCGCCCTCCGCCACGACGACCTCGGTACGGCCCTCCGGGTGGCGCAGCACGGGTGGCAGGTGTCCGGCGCGCACGCACCAGGCGGTGCCCTCCTCCATGTCGACGTCGACGTAGGCGCAGGTGGCGAAGAGGTCGGTCTCCATGTCCAGCAGGAGGCGGTTGGCGTGCGAGACGACCACGTCCGGCGGGTGCCCTTCGGCCGCGTAGGCGCGCAGGGCGGTGCGCATCTGGCCCATCAGGGTGGCGGCGCCCGCGTTGTGCCCCTGGACGTCGCCGATGACCAGGGCGACGTGGTTGTCGGGCAGCGGGATCACGTCGTACCAGTCGCCGCCGACCTCGAGCCCGGCGGTGGTGGGCAGATAGCGGGCGACGGCCACCGCTCCGGGCAGCTTGGGCAGGCGGCGCGGCAGGAGTGTGCGCTGGAGCATGCCGACCAGTTCGTGCTCGGCGTCGAAGGCGTGGGCGCGCATCAGGGCCTGCCCGGCGAGGCCGGCGGAGGCGGTGAGCAGGGCGCGCTCGTCGGGGCCGAAGTCGTGCGGGTCGTCCCAGCCGATGAGGCAGGCGCCGGCCATGCGGCCGTCGGCGGGCAGCGGCAGGACGGCGAGTCCGCCGGGGCCGACCTCGGCGAGGGCGGGTTCCAGGGTGGTGCCGGCGGGCCAGATCTGGGCGCGGCCCTCGTTCAGGGCGGCGGCCAGGGTGGGCATCGCGCGGACCGGCGCGTCGGGCCACTCGGTGCGCCACTCGGTACGCCACAGCTCGGGCCAGGCCTCGGGCTCGGGCGGATCGAGGACGGTGACCACGAGCCGGTCGTTCTCCAGCTCGGCGAGCGCGATCCGGTCGGCCTGGAGCGGCTTGCGCAGGGCGGCCACGACGGCGTGGCCGACGTCCTTGACGGTGCCCGCGGTGGCGAGCGCGGCGGCGAGGCGCTGGACGCGGGCCACGTCGGTGACGTCGGAGCGCAGCTTGGAGGCGTCCGCGACCGTGCCGACGAGGCGGGCCGGCCGACCCGCGCCGCCGGGCAGCAGCCGCCCGCGCAGCCGGAGCCACTTGGGCGGCCCGGAGGGCTGCAGGACCCGGAACTCCAGCTCGCGCTCGCCGAGGGACATGTGGTCGGCCTCGACGACGGACATCAGCGCGGGCAGGTCCTCGGGCACGGTCAGCCCGAGCAGCCGCTCGACCTTGCCGTCGAACTCGTCCCGGGCGATCCCGAACAGCTCCAGGATCTCGTCGCCGACCGAGACGCGGCCGGTGTCCATGGCCAGGCTGAAGGCATCGGCGGCCGGCTCGTCGGGGTCGGCCGCGCGGGCCTGTGACGGCAGGGCGACCGCTTCGGCGACCAGCGCCAGGCAGTCGCGGGCCTCGGCGTCGAAGCCGCCGGCCCCCTCGGACACGGCGACCAGGCAGCCCTCACCGCCGCCCACCGGAAGCGCGGCCACGGAGAAGTCGGGGAACGGGGTGCGGCGCGCCTCGGGGCAGCGGGCGAGCTCTTCGGGACCCAGCCGGACCGGCTGCCCGGTGCGGTGGGCCTGAGCAGCGGCGGACTGCCCGGAGGCGGAGTAGCTGTCGCGCATTCCGTACAGCGAGCGGGGCAGCCCCGCCGACTCGGTCAGGCGCAGCCGGGTGCCCCCGTCACCGGGGGTGTACACCCCGGCGAAGACCGCACCGGCGAAGACGAGCGCCTGTTCCAGGATGCGGCGCAACCGCTCGGGCGAGTTCGGCTCGGCGGTGAGCGTCTTGAGGGCACATTCGGCACGCTCCGATCTCGTTCTGCGTATCGCAGCGCCCTCAGTGACCACGTCCGCCATTACAGCGCTTATGAGCCGCCTGCGCAGCCCCTGTGGACGTTCCATTCGCGCCATGGCGACGGTCGTGTTCCGGCCGGGGCCTGGGACCAAACCTGAAGACACCGAAAACATCGAAAGAGACCGAAAATCAACACCGTTGGACACCGAAACCGTCGGTGAGGGCACGGCTCCGGTCGGGCGCGGGGCACCGGGGCGGGCCGCCACCGGGCGCTCACCGTGCGCCGCGCGCCGTCATGAGGGAGCCTTGATCCCTGGGGGGGGCGACGCGCGGCCGGGCGAGGAGGTGGTCGACGTGTCCGACGGGCAGGCATCCGCGCGGGCGTCGGCGGCCGCCAGGGCGCGGACGGGCCGACCGCTGCTGTCGCTGGCGCTGACGGCGATGATGGAGGACGTCCACGCGCACTCCGGCGCGGTGTATCTGCTGGCGCCCGACGAGCCGGTGCTGGAGATGGCGGTGACGGCCGGGCTGCCCCGGGCGTTCGCGGCGCCGTGGGAGCGGGTGGGGCTGAGCGCACCGATCCCGGTCGCCGACGCGGTCCGCAGACGGGGGCTGGTCTGGGTGGGCGGCCAGGAGGAGATGGCGCGCCGCTATCCGCGCGTCGCGATGGCCCTGCCGTACCCCTTCGCCCTGGCCGCGCTGCCCGTGGCGACCACGGACACCCTGTACGGCGCGGTCTTCGTGACCTGGCCCGGTTCGCATCCGCCGGTGCTGTCCGAACGGGAGCGGCGTCAGCTGTGGCCGGCCTGCAACCGGCTCGCGATACGGCTGGAGGGCGTCACGCGGGAGAGCCATCCCCTGCTGCACGAGAGCGACCTGCTCGACGCGTCCGCCGCGGCGGCGCCGGGCACGCTGGGGTCGACCGAGGCGGCACGGCTGGTGTCCCGGCTGCCGTACGGGCTGCTCTCGCTCGATCTGCACGGCAGGGTCGGCTACGCCAACGCCGCGGCCGTCGAGCTGCTCGGCGCGCCGGCCCGGGATCTGCTCGGCACCCAGCTGTGGGCGTCGGTGCCGTGGCTGAACGACCCGATGTACGAGGACCGCTACCGGGCCGCGCTGATCAGTCAGCACGTCACGTCGTTCGTGGCGCTGCGGCCGCCGGACGACTGGCTGTCGTTCCGGCTGTTCCCGGACACGTCCGGGCTGAGCGTGCGCATCAGCAGGGCCCGCGCCGTGGCCGACATGGCGCGCGACGCGCCGCAGGCCGGTACGGGCCTGTCCCGGCTGGTCACCATCTCCCAGCTGCTGACCCTGGCGGGCGCGCTGACCGAAGCGGTCGGGGTCGACGACGTGGTCCAGCTGGTCGCGGAGGAGATCGCGCCGTCCGTGGGCAGCCAGGCGTTGGCGATCCTCGGGTCGCAGGCCGGCCGGCTGCACGTGATGGGGCACCGGGGCTATCCGGACCCGAAGGTCGTGGAGCGGCTCCACGGCGCGCCGCTGACCGACCGGATACCGGGCTCGCACGTGCTGCGCACAGGGGTACCGGCGTTCTTCTCCTCCCGGGAGGAGCTGGAGCGGCTGTATCCGAGCCGGAAGGAGTCGCGGGACGGGTTCGCGGCCTGGGCCTATCTGCCGTTGATCGCGTCCGGGCGGCCGGTGGGCACCTGTGTGCTCGCCTACGCACGGCCGCATGTGTTCCCCGCGGACGAGCGGGCCGTTCTGACGAGCCTGGGCGGGCTGATCGCCCTGGCCCTGGAGCGGGCCCGGCTCTACGACAGCAAGCACCAGCTCGCGCACGGCCTGCAGGCGGCCCTGCTGCCGCACGTGCTGGCCCGGCTGCCCGGCATCGAGGCGGCCGCGCGCTATCTGCCGGCCACTCAGGGCATGGAGATCGGCGGCGACTTCTACGACCTGGTGCCGACGCGGCCGCAGCCGGCGGCGGTGATCGGCGACGTCCAGGGGCACAACGTGACGGCGGCCGGGCTGATGGGGCAGATCCGTACCGGAGTACGCGCGTTCACGACCGGCGGCCAGGCGCCCGACGAGGTCATGCGCAGCACCAACCGGCTGCTCATCGACCTCGGCTCGGAGCTGTTCGCGAGCTGTCTGTACCTGCGGCTCGACCCGGGGTGCGGGCGCGCCGTGATGACGCGTGCCGGGCATCCGCCGCCGCTGCTGAGACGACCCGACGGGCGGGTACGCATCCTGGACCTGGCCGGTGGCCCCTTGCTGGGCATCGACGCGGGGGCGTCGTACCCGACCACGGAGGTCGCTCTCGAGCCCGGCTCCGTCCTCGCCCTCTACACCGACGGACTGGTCGAATCCCCCGGCGTCGACATCGAGGACGCCCTGTGCGGGCTCGGCGACGTGCTCGCCTCGGCCGGGGACGAGCCCCTGGAACGCCTGGTCGACCAACTCGTCCTGCGGGGCGCGGTGAACGGGGAGCGGGTCGACGACGTGGCCGTCCTCCTGCTGCGGGCCCTCGGGGACGACTGAGCACCGGGCGCGGACGACGACGGCCCGGCGCCGGGCGCGGACGACGACGGCCCGGCCCTCCGGGACGGAGGGCCGGGCGGCGCCGGGCCGTCCACCGCCGGACGGAGACCCGCTGATGCGGCCGGACGGCGGGTCTCGGCGTCGGTGGGCCCGGCGGTCATGGGGGTCGGGGGCTCCCTGGGTCAACAGAGCCCGGCAGTAAGGGAGTTCAGGTCGTTACGGACCTCGGACTCGGTGGGGGACCCGCGCTCGGTCGGACCCGGCTCAGTTGGACCCGGTCACGGCCGAGCCGTCGTCCGCACCGCTCCCGGACATGTCACCGCTCCCGGACGCGTCACCGCTGCCGGACGCGTCCCCGGCGCCGCTCTGGTCGTCACCTGCCGCCCCGGCCCCGGACGGGTCTGATGCCGAGGCGGACGGGTCCGCCGTACCGCCGGCGCCGTCGCCGCCCGCCTGCTGGTCGCCGGCACCGTTCTGGTCGCCGGCTCCGGCCTGGCCGCCGTCGCCGAGGGTCGCGCCGGTTGCCTGGAGGGCCGCGGTGACCGGCTGGAAGAAGGTCTCGCCGCCGTTCGTGCAGTCGCCGCTGCCGCCGGAGGTGAGGCCGAGGGCGTTGCCGTCCTGGGTGAACAGCGAGCCGCCGCTGTCGCCTGCCTCGGCGCAGACGTCGGTCTGGATGAGGCCGGTGACGGTGTCGACGCCGTTCGGGTCGGTCTCGCTCTGGAAGTTGACCGTGGCGTCGAGGCCGGTGACCGTGCCGTCGTGCAGGCCGGTGGTGGAGCCCATCCGGAAGACGGTCGCGCCGACGGTGGCGTCGGCCGCCTGCTTGATCTGGACGGTCTGCCCGTTGCCGACGTTGACCTCGCTCGGCGCCTGGGTGGTGGCGTCGTCGTACTTGACGAGGGAGAAGTCGTTGCCGGGGAACTTGGCCTGGTCCACGGTGGCGACGGGCTGCCCGCCCTGGGAGTCGGCCCAGTCCTTGGCCGCGACGCCGCAGTGACCGGCCGTCAGGAAGGCGGGACTGCCGTCGGACGCGGTGACGTTGAAGCCGAGCGAGCAGCGGACGGTGCCGCCCTCGGCCTGGGAGAAGATGGCGTCGCCGCCCGACGCGAAGGTCTTGAAGGCGCCGGCCGACTTCTTGAGGGTCGCCATGCCGGAGCCCAGGTTCTGGACGGTCGACTCCAGTCTGTCCCAACGGGCGCCGGTGACGGAGCTGTCGGCGGTGACCTGGACCTTGTTGGTGCGGGGGTCGACGGCCCAGGAGGTGCCCGGGATGCTCGCCTCGGTCTTCAGGGTCCGGGCGGCGGCCTGGAGCGCGGAGGTGGTGTTGTCGACCTTGCGGACGGCCGCGCCCGCCTTCTGCGCCTGCACGATCACGTTGTCGTCGCCGCTGACCACGTTGACGACGAGCTGCTGCTTGCCGCTGTCGTAGTAGGAACCGGCGAGGGCGTCGCCGAGCTGCCGCTGCAGCTTCGCGGAGAGGTCCGAGGCGTCCGCCGCCTTCAGGGTCCTGGGGGCACCGGCGCCGGCCGCCGCGTCCTGGGACGCGTTGGCGTTCGGCAGCAGGAACGCCGCCGCTCCGAGCGCCGCGACACCGCCCACGGCTATCGCTGCGTTGCGCTTCGGAATTCGCTTGTGACTCAAACTTCTCGACCTCCTGGGGACGGGGTCTCTGCCGCTGTCGGGCAGTTGGTCGGGGCGCCTGGATGGCCATAGGTACGCACGGGGCGGGTGATGCGTTCAGGTCCGTTTGCGGGGCGGCTTTGCGCAACGGTCCCTTCCCGTACGCCGACTGACCCGACGTCACCCGCGAGGCGGCCGCACCCGTAGGCCGCGTTCGCGTGTCGTCGGCCGTGTTCCGCGTGCCGTCGGCCGGAGGCGGGAAGACTCCCTCACATGACGATGACCACCGCCGAGGCCGACAAGATCCTCTCCGCCAACTTCGCCCCCTGGGTCCTCGACCTCGGGCTGTCGGTGGAGGGGGTGGACGAGGACCGGGCCGTCCTGCGTCTGCCCTGGTCGGAGCGGCTGTCGCGGGAGGGCGGCGGGCTGTCGGGTCAGGCGCTGATGGCCGCCGCCGACACCGCGACCGTGATCGCCGTGTCGGCGGCGCGGGGCGGGTTCGTCCCGATGACGACGGTGCAGCAGTCGACGTCCTTCCAGCGGGCGGTGACGGGTTCGGACGTTCTGGTCGAAGCGGTCCTCGGCAAACTGGGCCGCCGGATGGCGTTCGCGGAGATCACGATGACCGTCGAGGACTCGGGCGCGATCGCGGCCCGCGCGAGTACGGTGTACGCGCTCCTCGGCTGACACGGTCGGCAACCGATCGGCGACGGTCCGTTGCGATCGGTCGGCGAAATCCTCGCTTCAGGGAATCTGCACATCCCGTTCCCAACCAAGTCACCGTGACCGGCGAACGACCCCTGCCACCCGTCCCATCCCGCACCTTTGGCACTAAGTGCCGGATTCGCCGACCCATGGGCAAGCGTTCATATGTGCCGATGCCGCGCACGATGTGAAGGACTTGCCACCAATCCGTGCACACGCCTGCACGGATGACCCCTACTGAGGATCAAGTCCCCTGGTGAGACAGGTGATTGATTGGATGCGCGAGCCGCGCGCGTGCTTTGATCCATCGCACCGCAGGGTCCGCACCGAGCTTTTCGGAGACGGAGGGCCGGTGCCTGCGGCCGGCGGCCCACCTGAACCACAGGCGTGCTGCTCTTTCCTTATGAATATCCATATGAAGGGAAGTTCCATCATGAACTCCACCCCCCAGGTTGAGACCGTCGAGATCGCCGACGCCGAGCTCGACAACGTCTCCGGCGGCCTCGCCCTCAACGCTGTCGGCACCGCCACGGGCCTGGTGGACGGCGTCGCCCCGGTGTCCCCGCTCGTCAACACCGCCGTCGGCACCGTCGAGGGTACGACCGGCGTGAGCACCGCCCCGGTCACCAACCTGGTCTCCGGTCTCTGATCGAGCCTCGTTGCCGTTGAGTCCCGGAGCCGGTTCCCGGTTCCGGGGCTCTCGGGCGTCCAAAACCACGTCGTCACGCAGTCTCTCCAGGTGAGGGAAGTTCCGTGCAGTTCCGCCAACAGGCCCTCGCCAAGCTCCAGTCTCCGGAGGAGCTCGACCTTCCGGTGCGCCTCGCCCGCCCACAGGGCTGGCTCGCGCTGTCGATCACGGTCGTCGTGATGGCGACGGCTTCCGTGTGGGCGGTGACCGGATCGGTCGCCTCCACGGTCGCCGCGCCGGCCATCCTCACGCACGGGCAGGGCAGTTACATCCTGCAGAGCCCGGTCGCCGGCCAGGTCACGGCCGTTCTCGCCAAGGAGGGCGAGCGGCTCCCGGCCAACTCCCCCGTCCTGCAGATCCGTACGAGCCAGGGCACCGCCGTCGTCCGCACGGTCGCCGCGGGCCGGATCACCGCGCTCGCCGCCACCATCGGCCAGATCATCCAGACCGGCGCCAACGTCGCCGCGGTGGAGAAGATCGGCCAGGCCACCGACCCCTTGTACGCGACGGTCTACGTGCCCGCCGTGAACGCCGCGTCCATCCCGGCGCACGCCGCGGTCGACCTGACGGTGTCCTCGGTGTCGACGCAGGAGTACGGCGTGCTGCGCGGCCAGGTGAAGTCGGTGGACCGCACCGCCCAGTCGGCCCAGTCCATCGCCGCGTTCCTCGGCGACGACCAGCTGGGCAAGCAGTTCACCGCGGACGGCCGGCCCGTCGCCGTGCTCGTCAAGCTCGACCGGTCGACCGACACGAAGAGCGGCTACCAGTGGTCCTCCGCCGAGGGACCGCCGTACAAGCTCGAGTCCATGACCATGGCCACGGGTTCGATCCGGCTGGCCGACCAGCGTCCCGTCGATTGGCTGCTCCCGTGACCACCGCCCAGGAGACCCGCGGCAGGCGCCGCTCCACCCCGCCCAAGCGGCCGACCCCCAAGGGCAGCGCCAAGACCGTCCGCACCCCCACCGTGCTGCAGATGGAGGCCGTCGAGTGCGGCGCCGCCTCTCTCGGCATGGTCCTCGCCCACTACGGCCGCCATGTCCCGCTGGAGGAACTCCGCATCGCCTGCGGTGTCTCGCGGGACGGCTCGCGCGCCAGCAACCTGCTGAAGGCGGCCCGCAGTTACGGGCTGACGGCCAAGGGCATGCAGATGGACCTGGCCGCGCTGGCCGAGGTCACGTCCCCGGCCATCCTGTTCTGGGAGTTCAACCACTACGTCGTCTACGACGGCATGGGCCGCCGCTTCGGCCGCCGTGGGATCTACATCAACGACCCCGCCAAGGGCCGTCGTTTCGTGCCCATCGAGGAGTTCGACGGCAGCTTCACCGGCGTCGTCCTGACGCTGGAGCCGGGCGAGGGGTTCGAGCGCGGCGGGCGCAAGCCCGGCGTCCTCGGCGCGATGCCGGCCCGGATGCGCGGCACCGCGGGCACGCTGCCCGCCGCGATCCTGGCCAGCCTGCTGCTGGTGTTCGTCGGCGCGGCGCTGCCCGCGCTCAGCCGCACCTACATCGACATGTTCCTCATCGGCGGCCAGACCTCGCTGCTCGGCGTGCTGTTCGCGTCGATGGGCACCTGCGTGCTGCTCACCCTGGTGCTGACCTGGCTGCAACAGGCGAACCTGCTGCGCGGCCGCCTCATCTCCTCCACCCTCTCCAGCGCCCGCTTCCTGCGCCATCTGCTGCGGCTGCCGGTGACGTTCTTCTCCCAGCGCAGTCCGGCCGACCTGGTGCAGCGGCTCCAGTCCAACGACCAGGTCGCCGAGACCCTGGCCCGCGACCTCGCGGCGGCGGGCGTCGACGCGGTCGTGGTCGTGCTGTACGCGGTGCTGCTGTACACCTACGACCCGCAGCTGACGTTCGTCGGCATCGGCGTGGCGCTGCTCAACGTCGTGGCGATGCGGTTCGTCGTACGGCTGCGCGCGACGCGTACGGCCAAGCTGCGCGCGGACACCGCCCGGCTCACCAACACCTCGTACACCGGTCTGCAGCTGATCGAGACGATGAAGGCGACCGGCGGCGAGGACGGCTACTTCCGCAAGTGGGCCGGGCAGCACGCCGCCACGCTGGAGGAGCAGCAGCGGCTCGGCGTGCCGAGCGCCTGGCTCGGTGTGGTCGCGCCGACGCTCGCCACGTTCAACAGCGCGCTGATCCTCTGGATCGGCGGTTTCCGGGCGGTGGAGGGCCATATCTCGGTCGGTCTGCTGGTCGCCTTCCAGGCGCTGGTGGCCCGGTTCACCGCCCCGATCACCCGGCTCAACGGCGTGGCGGGCCGCATCCAGGACTTCGCGGCCGACGTGGCCCGGCTGAAGGACGTCGAGAACTTCCAGGCCGACCCGCTCTACGCCCGGGCCGGCTCCGGCGAGTCCACGCGCCGGCTGCGCGGCCACGTCGAGCTGGAGAACATCTCCTTCGGCTACAGCCCGCTCGACAAGCCCCTGCTCACCGGCTTCGACCTCACCGTCGGACCGGGTCAGCAGGTGGCGCTGGTCGGCGGTTCGGGCAGCGGCAAGTCGACGGTCTCCCGGCTGATCTCGGGCCTGTACGCGCCCTGGGAGGGCGTGATCCGCATCGACGGGCAGCGCCTGGAGGACATCCCGCGCGGCGCGCTCGCGTCCTCGGTGTCCTTCGTCGACCAGGAGGTGTTCCTGTTCGAGGGCTCGGTCCGCGACAACGTGGCGCTGTGGGACCCGTCGATCCCGGACGACGCCGTGGTGGAGGCGCTGCGTGACGCGGCCCTGTACGACGTGGTGATGCGCCGCCCCGGCGGCATCCACAGCCAGGTCGAGCAGGACGGCCGCAACTTCTCGGGCGGGCAGCGCCAGCGGCTGGAGATCGCGCGGGCGCTGGTGCGCCGGCCGAGCATCCTCGTCCTCGACGAGGTGACCAGCGCGCTCGACGCGGAGACCGAGCAGATCGTGATGGACAACCTGCGCCGGCGCGGCTGCGCCTGCGTGGTGATCGCCCACCGGCTGAGCACCGTCCGCGACAGCGACGAGATCGTCGTGCTCCAGCACGGCACGATCGTCGAACGCGGGCGGCACAGTGAGCTGGTGGCACTCGGCGGGGCGTACGCCGCGCTGGTCAGGGAGCGGTGAGATGACGACTGTCCAGGAGGGGTACGGGGACGACCTCGTGCTCGGCGCGCTCGGTTCGATGGGCACCCCGATCGACTGCAGCGGTTACAACCGCCTCGACCTCGAAGGCCCGCAGGTGCTGTGGCTGGTCGCGTCCGGCGCCCTCGACCTGTTCGCGGTGGACGCCGTGCAGCAGGGGCACTGGCACCACCTCGGCCGGCTGGAGGCCGGCTCGCTGCTACTCGGCCCGGTGGCCGGTCCCCAGCACACGCTGGTGGCCCGCCCGCTGCGCGACTGCGTGGTGCGCCGCATCAACCTGCGTGAGCTGTACCAGGAGCCGAGCACACAGACCTGGTCGTACGACGAGTACGGCAACCCCCAGTACGTGCCCCCGGCCACGAGCCCGCTGGAGTACGCCCTCGCCCTCGGCGTCGGCCGCGGTCTGGCCGTCCTCTTCCAGGCGCCGATGGCGAACGAGGGGACCACCGAGGTCACGGACGACGACGTGTTCTGGATGCAGGTGCCCCCGGGCAGCGTCCAGTACGGCTCGATGTACGGCGCCGAGGCCACGGCCGACCTGCTGATCGACCCGGCGATGTGGCAGAGCCTGTGTCAGCAGCAGTACCGGCTGCTGACCGCGCTGGACCGCTGGATCGAGCAGCTCGAACGCACCCACGAGACGCGGACTGCGGCCGGTATCAAGGCCGGTGAGGCGGTCCGTGTCCAGGCCGACCAGACGCTGCTCGCGTCCATCGGCAAGAGGTCGTCCCAGCGCACCACCTCCGCGGACGCCGACGCCACGTACGCCGCGTGCAAGATGGTGGCCCAGGCCGCCGGCATCCAGCTCGCCGAGCCCGCGCAGAGCGGCACCGAGAGCGACCGCCTCGACCCGGTCGAGCGGGTGGCCCTCGCCTCCCGGGTGCGCGCCAGGGCCGTACGTCTCGACGGCAGCTGGTGGCGGGACAACGTCGGCCCGCTGGTCGGGCACCGGGCGCTGTCGGGGGCACCGGTCGCGCTGCTGTGGCGGCGCGGCGGCTATGTGGCCGTGCATCCGTCGAGCGGCCGGGAGACGCCGATCGAGAAGGCCAACGCGGAGGAGTTCGAGCCGCGCGGGGTGATGTTCTACCGCCCGCTGCCCGACAAGAAGCTCAGCCCGCTCGGCCTGCTGCGGTTCAGCATGCAGGGCAACCGCGGCGACCTGTTCAATCTGCTGGTCGCCGGACTGGTGACGGTGGTGATCGGCGCGCTGGTGCCGATCGCGACCGGAAAGGTGCTCGGCGAGTACGTCCCGAAGGCGCAGACCGGACTGATCGTGCAGGTCTGCCTGGCGGTGATGGTCAGCGGTGTGGTGGCGGCGGCGTTCATGCTGCTGGAGAACCTGACCATGCTCCGGCTGGAGGGCCGGATCGAGGCGACGCTCCAACCGGCCGTCTGGGACCGGCTGCTGCGCCTGCCGACGAAGTTCTTCACGCAGCGTTCGACCGGCGAGCTGGCCAGTGCCGCCATGGGCATCAGCTCGATCCGCCGGCTGCTGGCGGGCATCGCCCCGGTGGTCGCCCAGTCGGTGACCGTCGGCGTGATGAACGTGGGCCTGCTGTTCTGGTACAGCGTGCCGATGGCACTGGCGGCGATCGGCATGCTCGTGGTCATCGCGGCCGTGTTCCTGGGCCTCGGTCTGTGGCAGGTGCGCTGGCAGCGGCGCCTGGTGGTGCTCAGCAACAAGCTGAACAACCAGGCGTTCCAGACGCTGCGCGGTCTGCCGAAGCTGCGGGTGGCGGCGGCCGAGAACTACGCGTACGCCTCCTGGGCGGCCGAGTTCGCGCGCAGCCGCGAGCTGCAGCAGAAGGTGGGCCGCATCAAGAACCTCAACTCGGTGCTGGGTTCGGTGTACCTGCCGGTCTGCACCCTGCTGATGTTCGTGCTGCTGGCGGGTCCGGCGCGGGGCACGATGTCGGCGGCCGGGTTCCTCACCTTCAGCACCTCGATGACGATGGTGCTCACCTCGGTCACCACGCTGACGGGCGCGTTCGTCTCGGGGGTGGCGGCGCTGCCGCTGTTCGAGGAGATCAAGCCGGTGCTGGAGGCGACCCCCGAGGTGCGCACGGCCAGCACCCGCCCCGGCCCGCTGTCCGGCGGCATCGAGGCCCGCCGCCTCTCCTTCCGGTACGCCGACGACGGTCCGCTCGTCCTCGACGACGTGTCCTTCGAGATACGGCCGGGCGAGTTCGTGGCGATCGTCGGCCCGAGCGGCTGCGGCAAGTCCACGCTGCTGCGGCTGCTGATCGGCTTCGACAAGCCGGTCTCGGGCAGCGTCATGTACGACGGTCAGGACCTGGCTGCGCTGGACCAGTCGGCGGTGCGCCGCCAGTGCGGGGTGGTGCTCCAGCACGCGCAGCCGTTCACCGGCTCGATCCTGGACGTCATCTGCGGCACCGAGCCGTACACGCCGGAAGAGGCGATGGCGGCGGCCGAACTGGCAGGTCTCGCCGAGGACATCAAGCGCATGCCGATGGGCCTGCACACGATCGTCGCCGGAAGCGGCGCGATCTCCGGCGGCCAGCGCCAGCGCCTGATGATCGCCCAGGCCCTCATCCGCCGCCCGCGCATCCTGTTCTTCGACGAGGCGACCAGCGCGCTGGACAACGACACCCAGCGCACGGTCATCGAGAGCACGCGCAAACTCAACGCCACCCGCATCGTCATCGCCCACCGTCTGTCGACGGTGCTGGACGCGGACCGGGTCATCGTGATGGAGGACGGCAAGGTCGCCCAGCAGGGGCCGCCCGCCGAACTCCTCGCGGACACGAACGGCCGCCTGCACGAGCTGGTGCGCCGGCAGATGGCGTAGCCACCGTTCAGTCGAGGCCGGGCACGGGCGCGCCCGAGGGGATCCCGGCCTCGACGTACCCCTCGTAGAACTCCTTCCAGGCCGCACTCGCTCCCGAGTGCGGCCCTTGGTTCTTCTCGCCGCGTGCCTTCGCGTCGAGCGCGCCGAGGCACACCTCCCAGCCGGCGCCGTTGCGGGCGGCGGTGTTCTCGGCGCTCAGCACGTTGGTGAGCGTGAACCGTGTGCCGCCGTCGCCGGTCTCCGCCAGATCGAAGTGCAGTTCGTCGCCGCCCCAGGCGAAGCACAGGTGCCGGGGCGGGTCGACGGCGATGACCCGGCCGGTCGACTCCGGCATGTTCGGGTCGCCGCTGAACCGGACCGTGCCGCCGGGGCGCAGCTCCATCTCGGCGCGGGACGGGAACCACTGGGCGAGTTCGTCGGGGTCGGTCACGAAGTGCCAGACGCGCTCGATCGGGTGGGCGTAGGTGCGGCTGAAGCGGACGGCGGGGCGGCCGTCGTCCAGGGGCCGGTAGGTGCCGGTGAGTTCGGTGGACATGGGGGATCAGTCCTTCGGAGGGGAGGGTCTTGTGCTGTCGTCCGACGTCTCGTCGAGGCGGCGCCCCAGGGCGTCCAGGCTGCTGTTCCACAGCCGGCGGTAGGGGGCGAGCCACGTGTCGAGCGCGGCCATCGGCTCCGGATCGAGGGCGTAGACGCGGCGCTGTGCGTCCTGCCTGACCCGCACCAGGCCCGCCTCCCTCAGCACCTTCAGATGCTTGGACGTGCTCGGCTGACTCAGACCGCACGCCTGCACGATCTCCCCGACGGGTCGGGGCCGCTCCAGGAGCAGCGCGACGATGGCCCGGCGGTGGGGGTCGGCGAGGGCCGTCCAGAGCTCGGCGTCGGACATGCGACCCAATATGCCTCCGCGGTTATATTTCAGTCAAGGAATACAGCACGCCGCCGCCTTCGGGATCGGCGCCGACATGATTCCGGGGGCCGGACGGGCGGCCCCACTCCGCCCGTCCGGCCCCCGGCGCGAGATCGCGGTTCCGCGCGGCAGGGGCTCGCACTCCCCAGCCGCGCGCCCGGTCCGGTGTGCCGCGCGGACCCGGCGATCCCGCATCCCCTCAGAAGGCGAAGAAGCCGCCCCCCTGGGAGTCCTTCACGCACGCGTTGCCGAAGGTGCGCTCATAGGAGACGCGCTTGCCCTCCCAGACACCCTCGACCGTCACGAAGACCGGGCTGTACTCCCTGGTGCACGCCGCGCCGTCCCGTCTCTTCAGGGCGTCGAAGTCGCCACGCGCCCCGCGCAGTTCGGCGCATGCCGAGGCCGCGGCCGGGTGCGTGCCGGAGGGCGCCGGGGCACAGGTCAGAGTGACGGCGCGCTCCGGAGTCGCCCCGGCCGCGCTCGCGCCGTGACCGACGGTGAGCACCAGGGCCGAGGGGGCGTACAGGGAGAACGGGGTGGCACCCGGGGTGGCGACGGCGGCCCCGGTCAGGGGTCCGCAGACGGCGCCGGCCGCGAGGCCGACGGTCGCTGCCCAGCGCGCGGTGTTCCGCATGGTGTGCATCCTTCCGCTCGATCAGACGAAGTGCCGCCGGCAGCCGGAGCGGCACCGGAGCGGCGAGCGCGAGTCTGCCGAGTCCGCCGCCGAAACTCACCTCCGACCCACGGGTTTCAGTAACCTTGCGTATTGAATCAGTGGCGTGAAGTCACGGACGGCGCACACGTAAACCCCGAAACAAAGCGGCTCTTGATCAAATCCGCAACCAAGTGGCCTGAATCCGGCCGCTCGTCAATCGTCCTGAAACATTCAGGTTCAGTTGTGGTCGAGGTGCGCCGTACAGGGCCAGATCCAGGAGTTGCGGAGCGGACCCGGGAGGCTCGGACCGACTTGACCCGTATGGCCGAGCCCGGGGACCCGACGCGGCATAAGTGTCGGATTCGTCCACTGACGGCACGGAAGATGGATGAAATGTCCCCTGGCCGGGGTCTCGGCACGCGCCGTAGGTTCGGCTGATCCTCCCGGACGGCCTAAGTCCGCGCCGCGCAACCCCTGCGGCGGCGACGGCCGTTCACCGCCCCGCGCACGACGCGCTCCGTCGCCGTACCTTCGCTGGAGCCCCCTTGACCCCGCAACCCGCCGACTCTGCGTCCCCCTCCCCCACCGCACCGCCCCCGTCCGTCACCGAGGTCGAGCCGTACGGCGTCGAGCGCATCCCCGACGCGGACCGCACCGCGACCCCGTTCGACCTGTTCCGGGTCGCCTTCGGCGGGGCCAACACCTTCTCCACCTGCGTCCTCGGCGCCTTCCCGATCCTCTTCGGGCTCTCCTTCTGGCAGGGCCTCGCGGCCACCGTGCTCGGCGTCGTCGCCGGTGCGCTGATCCTGTGCCCGATGGCGGTGTTCGGCCCGGTCAACGGCACCAACAACGCCGTCGCGTCGTCCGCCCACCTCGGCGTGCATGGCCGCGTGGTCGGCTCGTTCCTGTCGCTGCTGACGGCCGTCGCGTTCTTCTCCATCTCGGTGTGGAGCTCCGGCGACGCTCTGGTCGGCGGCGCGCACCGGCTGTTCGGCCTGGACCGCGGCACGCTGTCCTACGTCGTCGCGTACGCGCTGTTCGCCGGGCTGGTGCTCGCGGTGTGCGTGTACGGCTTCCGGTTCATGCTGTTCGTCAACAAGATCGCGGTGGCCTCGGCGAGCGTGCTGTTCCTGCTCGGCGCGATCGCCTTCGCCGGTGACTTCGACCCGTCGTACGCCGGTTCCTTCACGGCCCATGCCGACGCCGCGACCCAGTCGATGTTCTGGCCGTCGTTCATCGGCGCGGCCCTGATCGTGCTGTCCAACCCGGTGTCGTTCGGCGCGTTCCTCGGCGACTGGGCGCGCTACATCCCGGCGGACACGCCGCGCCGCAAGGTGGTCGGCGCCGCGTTCCTCTCCCAGATCGCCACGCTCCTGCCGTTCGTCTTCGGCCTGGCGACCGCGAGCATCATCGCGGAGAAGGCGCCGAAGTACGTCGACCCGGCCGGACCCGACTTCGTGGGCGGCCTGCTGGCCATCTCGCCGGGCTGGTACTTCCTGCCGGTGTGTCTGCTCGCCCTGATCGGCGGCATGTCGACGGGTACGACCTCTCTGTACGGCACCGGCCTGGACTTCTCGTCGGTGTTCCCGAGGCTGTCGCGCGTGCAGGCGACGCTGCTGGTCGGCGTGCTGTCCATCGCGTTCATCTTCATCGGCCGGTTCGGCCTGGACCTGGTGCAGTCGATCTCGACGTTCGCCACGATGATCATCACCTGCACCACGCCGTGGATGGTCGTCATGATGCTCGGCTTCTACACCCGCCGCGGCTGGTACGACCCCGACGCGCTCCAGGTCTTCAACCGCCGTCAGCGCGGCGGCCGTTACTGGTTCGCGCACGGCTGGAACTGGCGCGGCATGACCGCCTGGTGGGTGGGGGCGCTCACCGGCGTGCTGTTCACCGACATCCCGGGCCAGTTCGTCGGCCCGCTGGGCGACCTCGCGAACGGCGTCGACATCAGCCTGCCGCTGTCGCTGGCCGTGGCCGCCGTCCTGTTCCTCGCCCTGCTGCGGCTGTTCCCCGAACCGCGCGCGGCGTACGGGCCCGAGGGCGCCCGACTGGCCCGTACCGTCGACGTGCCCGTGCCGCCGATCACCGGCCCCGGCACGGAGGCCGACGGCGCCTCGCCCGCACTGGCGGCGGAGGCCGGGCGATGAGCACCTGGCTGGATCTGTCGGTCCCCCTCGCCACCGGGATGCCCGTGTATCCCGGTGACCCGGAGGTCACGGTCTCCCCCGCCCTGCACGCCGAGTCCGACGGTGTCAACGTCCTGCGCCTGCACATGGGGTCGCAGTCCGGCACCCACGTCGACGCGCCGTACCACGTGGACGACGCCTGGCCCCGACTGGACGACCTGCCGCTGGACCGGTTCGCCGGGAAGGCGGTGGTCGCCGACGTGCGGGGGCTGGCGCCCCGGGAGGCGATCACCCCCGGCATGCTGACGCCGGCGCTCGACGCCGTCGCGGCGGCGCCGGGCGCGATGCTGCTGCTGGCCACGGGCTGGTCGGCGCACTGGGGCACGCAGGAGTACCTCGCCCATCCGTGGCTCACCCCCGCGGCGGCACAAGCCGTCGTGGAGGCGGGCGTCCGCACGGTGGCGGTCGACGCGCTCAGCGTCGACCCGACGCCCCAACCCGGCGATCCCCTGGCCGACTTCGGGCTGCCCGCACACCGGGTGCTGTGCGGCGCGGGCGGGGTGATCGCCGAGAACCTCACCGGACTGGAGCAGCTCGTGGACGCGCGGGAGGTGGAGGTGTTCCTCTTCCCGCTGCGGCTGCCCGGGGCGGACGGCGCACCGGTACGGGCGGTCGCCCGGGCGCGATGACGGTTCCGGGCCCGTCCACCGGGCATCCTCGGTGGACGGGCCCGCACATACCCGCGAGTATGTCGGCACGACGCGAGCTCAGCGACGAGAGGCGGTAGGTACGGATGGCGAAGCACTGGGCGGACTTCCAGTACGAGATCTACTTGAACGGGATGTCCGGGGCCGTACCACGGCTGCCCACCGATCTCACCCGGCTGGAGGAGATGACCGAGCAGCGGCTCGGCCCCGGTCCGGTGGGGTACGTCGCGGGCAGCGCCGGTGACGGCAGCACCGCGCGCGCCAACCGGGCCGCCCTGGAGCGGCGGGGGATCCTCCCGCGCATGCTGCGGGACGTGAGCGAACGCGACCTGTCCGTCGAGGTGCTGGGCCGTGCGCTGGCCGCCCCACTGGCGCTGGCACCCGTGGGCGTGCTGTCGATCATGCATCCGGAGGCCGAACTCGCCGCCGCCCGCGCCGCCGCCGCTCAGGGCGTGCCGTACACCCTGTCCTCCGCCTCCAGCACGCCCATGGAGCAGGTGGCGGAGGCGATGGGGGACGCCGAGCGGTGGTTCCAGCTGTACTGGGGCAAGGACCGCGAGGTGACGCGGAGCTTCCTCGCCCGTGCGAAGTCCGCCGGGTTCACGGTCCTGGTCATCACCCTGGACACCCCGCTGCTGGCATGGCGGCCGCGTGACCTGGACCAGGCATATCTGCCGTTCCTGAACGGAGTGGGCACCGCCAACTACTTCACCGACCCCGCCTTCCAGGCGGGCCTCGCCAAGCCGGTGCACGAGGATCCGAACGCGGCCGTCCTGCACTTCCTCGGCCTGTTCGGGGACGCCGGTCACACCTGGCCGGACCTCGCCTTCATACGCGAGCACTGGGACGGCCCGATCGTCCTCAAGGGCATCCTGCACCCGGACGACGCACGGCTGGCCGCCGACGCCGGGATGGACGGGGTCGTGGTCTCCAACCACGGCGGCCGGCAAGTGGCCGGTTCGGTCGCCGCGGCCGACGCGCTCCCCCGTGTCGCCGAGGCCGTCGGCGACCGGCTGACCGTGCTGTTCGACAGCGGGGTCCGCACCGGCGACGACGTCTTCAAGGCCTTGGCCCTCGGCGCGCGGGCGGTCCTGCTGGGGCGGCCGTACGTCTATGGGCTCGGCCTCGACGGGCAGGCGGGCGTCGAGCACGTGATCCGCTGTCTGCTCGGGGAGTTCGACCTCACGCTCGCCCTGTCCGGACACGCCACCCCCGGCACCGTCAGCGCGGCCGACCTGGTGGAGCAGCCCTGCTGAGCAGCTGATCAAGGCACGCGTCTGCGCCCGCGTCACCTGTCCGGGTGGCCTGTCCGGCTCCGGCCGGGCGTGCACGATGCGCGGGGTGTCAGACAATGGTCAGGTCTGGTCCGGTCCCCACCCGAAAGGGGGAGCACCGGACGGAAGAGACTGGAGCCCGGCCCGATTGCGGCGGGCCGGGCCTCCATGTCATACGGTCGGCTCAGAACTAGTCACGGTCCTCGCGGTCGTGGTGGCGGTCGACCACCCGGAAGCTGCCCACCACGCCGTTCTGAACCGAGAAGCCGGGCACCGTGCCGGGGTCCAGGCCGTCGCTGGAGCTGTAGGGACCGACCGTGGCGATGGGAGCGCCGTTGTCGCAGACCGCCCCGCGGAAGACCTCGACGGTCTTGCGGCTGTCGTTGCGGACGTTCAGACTCGTGGCGCCCAGCCCACTGACCACCGTGATGCAGCCACCCACACGGGCCGAGTAGGTCCGCTCGTTGATCTGGATCCTGCCCTCCTCCTCGTGGTGCTCGCGGTGGTTGTTGTTGTTGTTGAT
Source organism: Streptomyces sp. NPDC046805 (assembly GCF_040645355.1). NCBI lineage: Bacteria > Bacillati > Actinomycetota > Actinomycetes > Kitasatosporales > Streptomycetaceae > Streptomyces > Streptomyces sp. NPDC046805. The sequence continues at coordinate 64,931 of NZ_JBEYYC010000022.1, forward strand.
GTTCTGGTTGCCCTGGCTCTGGAGGATGATCTTGCCTTCGTTGCCCTTGCCCTGAGTGCCGCTGGTCGGGTTGCCGGTCGGGTTGGTCCCGGTGCCGCCGTAGGGCGCCTGAGCCACGGACCCGGAAGCCGAGGCGTAGGTGATGCCGGTCGCGGCCAGGGCCGCTGCGGCCGCGACGGCCGCGGTGACAACGTTGGAGCGCTTGATCAACATGCAACTTCTCCTGTCTCAGAGAGTTCGGCTGGGGCAGCCGACGCATGATGAAAGTACTAACTGCTCATATGACTTCTATGTCCGACATGCCGAAGAGTCAGCTGATGTGCCATCAAGTACCTGATTGGTAAGCGAGATTGAGGGACAGTTATCCCGCTTATCGCTTTATCAGATTAATTAACGCTCTCTCGGCTCCGGAGCCCGCCGGAGGGGGCTCACACCTGCCAGGAACGGAGCCGCTCGGCCGCGCCGTACACGTCGGTCCCGCCGGACATCAGAGCGCGGGCGAGGTCGACGAGGGCGCCCGGGGGCGGCTCGACGGCGGCGCCGCTGACGGACATGTACGCCACCGCCGTGGCGCAGGCGAAGCGGGCGTTGGCCGACGGCAGCGGCTTGAGCAGGACGAGGGTGTGCAGCAGGGCGGCGGCGCGCCAGGCCGGGTCGGCGTGCACGCCGAGGCGGGGCGGGTCGACGCGGTGCCGGGCGACCGCCGCGATCAGCACGGAGAAGTCGTTGATCGCGGGCTGGTCCGGCAGCACTTCCTCATGGCGCTGGAGCAGCCAGGGGACGTCGATGTGGAGCACGGGCGACATCGGTCAGGCGGCCTCGCCCTCGGTGGGCGGTTCGTCGCCGGGGAACGCGGCCGCGAACTCGTCGGCGTGGGCGGCGAAGAAGCGGCGGAAGACCTCCGCCCCCTCCTCCAGCGCCCGGTGCCGGGCGATGTCGGCCGCGGCCGCCTCGCGCACCAGAGCCTTCATCGACGTCCCCCGCTCCTTGGCGATCTGCCGCAGGTCCTCAAGCTCGCGTTCGCTGAACTCCACGTTGAGAGCTGGCATGTCCTCAAGGTACCGCGCGGGTACTTACCGGTAAATGTCCCCAGTTCAAGCCGTATGCCGAACGGTACCCGGGCAGGAACGGCAGCGCGCCGGCCGGGCACCGTGCGTGCGGCGAGCGGCAAGGGGGGTCAGCCGGCGGCCAGCCAGGGCCGTACCTGCTTACGGGCCTCGTGCAGACGGGACTTGAACGTGCCGAGGGGAACACCGACGCGCTCGGCGGCCTCGGCGTAGTCCAGCTGGCAGATGTCGCGGTAGACCAGCGGCGCGACCAGGTGCGGGTGCTCCCGTTCGAGCCGCTCCAGCGCCTCCAGCAGGTCGACGCGGGAGCCCGCGATGACGCTGGTGGTGCGCGGGTCGACGTGCTGGGAGGGCTCGATGGCGGCGGGCTGTTCGGTGGCGCGCCGCTTGAGCTCGCGGTACTTCTGGCGGGCGCAGTTGGCGACGACGGTGTGGAGCCAGGTGCTGAAGCGGCTGCGGCCCTCGAAGGCGGTGATCTTCCGGGCGACCTGGAGCAGCACGTCCTGTGCCGCCTCCTCCGCGTCCTCCCGGCACGGCAGGAAGCGCCCGCAGCGCCGCAGGACCTCGGGCCGGACGGCGCTCAGCAGCCGGTCCAGGGCCGCCGGGTCGCCCGCGGCGGCACGCAGGGCGAGGTCTTCCGTCAACGCCGCGTCGTGCACGGGACGTTCCCCCTCGGAGCCGATCTCAGGGCAGGCATGATAGTCGCATGCAGTCCCTGGAGCGGATCGGCCGCTACCGCCTCGAACGGCGCCTGGGCACCGGCGCCTTCGGCACGGTGTGGCTCGCCCACGACGAGCAGCTCGAGGCCCCGGTGGCGGTGAAGGTCCTCGCCGAGAACTGGGCGCACCGACTCGACGTCAGGGACCGGTTCCTGTCCGAGGCGCGGCTGCTGCGCAAGGCCGGCTCGGGCCGGGTCGTCCAGGTCTACGACATCGGTGAACTGCCCGATGGCAGACCGTACTTCGTGATGGAGTACGCCGACGCCGGCACCCTCGCCGACCTCTCGGCCGCCGCTCCCCTGCCGGTGCCCGAGGCGCTGCGCCTGACGGCCCTGGCCGCCCGCGGCGCGGCGGCGCTGCACGAGGCGGGGATCGTGCACCGCGACATCAAGCCGACCAACGTGCTGCTGCGCACCGCCCCGGACGGCTCCCGGCGGGTGCTGCTGGCCGACCTGGGGCTGGCCAAGAGCCTGGCGCAGGCCTCCGGGCTGACCCTGGCCGCCGGTTCGGCGGGGTACCGGCCGCCCGAGCAGGCCGAGCCCGGCGCGGGCATCGACGCGCGTGCCGACGTCTACAGCCTGGGCGCGGTCGGCTACGAGCTGGTGACGGGCACGGTGCCGGGGGCGCCGGGCAAGGTCGTACGGCCGGGGCGGCTGCGGCCCGACCTTCCCGAGGAGGTCGAGCGGGCCCTGATGCGCGCTTTGGAGCCGGACCGGGAGCGGCGCTGGCCCGGTGCGGCGGCGTTCGCGGACGAGCTGGACGGGCTGGCCGCGGCGGCGACCGCTGCCCCGCCCCGCGCGAGACCCGCCCGCCGGGGACTCGACGGCGTCAGGCGCCGGCTCGGCCCCGTCACGCTCACCGTGGCCGCGGTCTTCGCCGCCACGGTCGCGGCCGTCGCCGTCGCACTGGCGAACCGGCACTCCGCGCCCGACGAGGCGCGGGTCACGGACGCCACCGGCCGGATCGTGGCCGAGGTCCCCGCCGGATGGGGGCGACGGCTGCGCGACTCCGGCTGGGATCCGCGGGCGCTCGGCCTGGCCTCCGGGCACGAGCCGGGGCTGGCCGTCGCCGACGACCTGACGCGGTGGCAGGACCTCACGGCCCCGGTGAACGGCGTGTTCATCGGCCTGAGCGAGCACGGCGACGTCACCGCCCGGGTGAACGCCCTCGACCACACCGGGTGCCGGTACGCCGGCAGCCACGCCTTCACGAGCGCGCGCTGGCACGGCCGGACCCGGGTCTGGCGCGACTGCTCCGGCGGCGGCTCCCTCACCGAGACGGCGCTCGGCACGGCGGGCGGCGCCGCGCACCCCCAGGTGTACGTGCAGGTCCGCGAGCGCGGGGACGGCGACGCTACGGACGGCATCCTCCGCTCGCTGCGGGTCACCTGACAGACAGCGGTCACCCGGCCGAGGAGGCCGCGGTCAGCCTGGCGAGCCGTGGGTCACCTGACAAGGCGGGGAGGAAATCGCTCCGCCGGGGAAGACATCCAGGCGAGTCGCGAACTTTTCGGGCGGCCCGTGCATCGGAGTCTGATGACGGCGCACGAGGCGCCGCAGGCACGTGCCACCGCGTGCCGTGAAGATCCAGGAGTGGTGACAGACATGGCGCACACCTCCCCGTCCACGCGTCGGGCGACCCTGCTCGTGACCTCGTTCGCCGTACTGAGCCTCCTGACCGCCTGCGGCAACGGCTCCGGTACCCAGGTCGCGCCGCAGAAGGTCTCGGGCACGGCCGCACCCGCGACCGAGGCCCCGAAGGGCGACGACACCCCCGCACCGACCTCTCCCAGCGCCCCCGCCCCGGCGGGTACGACGTCGGGCCACGCGTCGAGCAAGAAGGCGACCAAGGGCACCGGCCAAGGAACCACCACGACCGGCGGCAGCACCCGCTGCCACACCTCCGAGCTGAGGGCCTCCGTGGGCCGCAACAACCCGGGTGCCGGCCAGGAGAACTTCCCGATCGTGCTCACCAACAAGTCGGCCCGCACCTGCACCGTGCACGGCTATCCCGGCGCCGCCTTCGTGAACGCCTCCGGCGCTCAGCTCGGTCCGGACCCGAAGCGTTCCTCCGGTTCACCCACGACGGTCACCCTGAAGCCGGGACAGAGCGCGTGGGCGGGCCTGAGCTTCTCCAACCCGGAGGTCAGCGGCGCCAAGACGGCGACGCCCGCCGCGCTGATCGTCACGCCGCCGGACGAGCGGGACCACCTGAAGGTGGCGTGGACGGCCGGAAGGGTGCCGGTGTCCGGCAACGCTTCTTCGGTCTTCCTGACGGTCTTCAGCCGGGGCACCGGCGCCTGAGCCTGTCAGCGACCCCAACCTCCGTACCGGCCGCCGTAACCACCGCCGTACCCGCCATAGCCGCCGTACTGACCGCCCGAACCGCAGGAGTACGGGTGGTAGTCACAGCCGTCGACCGGCCCCGCCCCCTGACTCGACCACGACGGTGAACTCGAAGGCTCCGGGCCCGAGTTCGGCTCGGACGAGGAGGGGCTGGGTGTCCGCGACGGCGTTCCCGTCGCGCGGGGGGCGGGCTCGGCGGTGGTCGGGGTCGAAGACGAGCGGCTGCCGCCGTCCCAGTCGACCACCTGCAGTTGCAGGTCGGGCTTCGAGGTGTCGATGACCCAGCGCTGGACGGTGGCGTCCGTGCGGTTCTTGAGGACGAGGTCGCCCCCGCCGTCGGTGGCGGCGGGGGTGAGGGCCAGGTCCTGGTTCCCACGGGGGACGAGGGCGCCCTGGAGTGTGAAGTCGTAGCGGATGTCCTTGGCACCGTGCCGTGAGGCGCCGGCGCACGGGGCGAGCCGGACCGAGTAGCCGAGGTGGGAGTCCAGGCAGAGGCCGGGGGCGGCGCCGTTGCGCAGCAGCCCGTCGGTCTCGTACGACCACTGCTGGCTCGTGGCCGAGCTGCACGTGGCCAGCTCGGTCTGCGCACCCTTGACGGCCTTCTCCCCGACGACGCCCACGCACAGCCCGGACGCGACGTTGTGCAGCCTGCCGCGCAGGTCCCCCTGGGCGGTCGCACCGGCCCCGACCCAGGAGGGTACCGGCGTCGGCGAACCGGGCGCGGGTGTCCCGGTGGGCTTTCCGCCCGCGGCGGCGGGGGCGCCACCGTCGTCCGAGCCGACGACGGCCCACAGGAGCAGCGGCAGGACGACCAGACCGCTCACGGTCGCCACGGCCGCGACGAGGTTGCGGCGGCGGGCGCGACGGGCCGCCCGCAGCGCGGCCCTGGGGACCGACCGGCGGACGGGGGTGGCAGGGCGAGGGGACGGGGCAGGCGTTCGGGAAGGGCTACGGGACGCTGTCCAAGGGCCGATGGCGGGGCGGGCGACGGCCGGCTGTGCGGGCGCGTGCGCCGCGGGCTGCTCGGTCAGCCCGGCCCTGACCTCCAGGTAGGCCAGGGCGCCCCAGCCCAGGACCGCCTCGGCCAGGGCGAGGCCGAGGCCGCCGTTGAACTGGTCCAACTGGTCGGCGGTGTGGAGGCAGTGGCGGCAGCCGTCGATGTGCAGGCGCAGGTCCGGGTCGACGTCGACGCCGCCGCGCCGGTAGGTCACGTCGAGCATGCGCATGTAGCGCAGGCACTCGTCCTCCGGGGCGAGTTCGCGGTGCACCTGGAGGCACTCCTCGCGCAACCGTTCGCGGGCGCGCCGGAGTTCGACGCGGGCGTCCTCCTCGTCGAGGCCCAGCAGGGCGGCCGGGACGGCGAGCGGTTCGGCCTCGACCTCGGTGTGCCAGAGCAGCGCGCGGGAGGCCTGCGGCAGCCGTTGGAACGCCCGCGACAGCAGGCGCCGGTCGGACGGCGGCAGCAGCCGGGCCGCCGCGCGGTCGCCGGCCGCGGCGGCGGAGCGCAGTGCGGGGTGGAGTTGTTCGCGGCGTCCGTCAGTGTCCCATTCCGCCGTGATGCGCCGTACGGTGAGAAGGAGTTGAGGGCGCCATGCGGTCGCGGGTCCGGTGTGTCTGAGCAATTCACCGAAAAGTCTTGTAAAGGCCGCGGTGGTGAGCATTCCGGCCGCGCGGGCGCCGTCGGTGCACAACAGGGCGTAGGAGAAGGCCGCTTCCCAGTGCCGGTCGAGGAGTTCGCCCACGGGATGCGGCGCGGACGTCGTCCCCGTCCACTTCTTCAGTTCAGCACTCAACTGCTCGTCCGTGATGCCGGAGGTCCGGACCGGGCCCGGAGAATTCGGCAGGCCTGCGTCATTCACGGCTGCATTCCTTCCACACGACTGCACGGATTCCAGACGCCACCTGGGGTGGGGGAATCCCGGGGAGGTTCACCCCGTAGGGGATTCGGCGTCTCGAACGTCCGCCGGCGGCAGCTCTTTTGAAGCGTGGGGGCGTACGGAACGGGCTCGCGCGCGCGGCGAGGAATGTAATGGGCCGCACGCCGACAGCCGACACCTTCGCACAGGCGGCGACACGGAACAAGGGATTGGCGGGAATGGCACAACGCCCCGGCGATTTCTGGAAATTGACTTGATGTCAGTGAATTCGCCGGACCCGATCCCGCGCGGCACGGGGAGTGCGTGCCGCACGGGGTCTCACCGTCATTCGTTCCGTCAGTGGCCGCTGATGGCACGCGGGGTGTAGGGCCGCTCCAGTTCCTCGATCTCCTTGTCGCTCAGCTCGAGTTCGACGGCGGCCACCGCGTCCTGGAGGTGCTGCGGCTTGGCCGCGCCGACGATCGGTGCGGCCACCGTGTCCTGGTGGAGCAGCCAGGCGAGGGCCACCTGGGCACGCGGCACACCCCGGTCGTTCGCGATCCGGGTGACGGCCTCGACGATCGACCGGTCGCTCTCCAGGTAGAGACGGTCGCCGAAGTTGTCGGTCGTGCTGCGCCCGGTGACGGTGCCCCAGTCCCGGGTGAGGCGGCCGCGGGCGAGCGGGCTCCAGGGCAGCACGCCCACGCCCTGGTCCGCGCACAGCGGCAGCATCTCGCGCTCCTCCTCGCGGTAGAGGAGGTTGTAGTGGTTCTGCATGGAGACGAACTTGGTCCAGCCGTGCCGCTCGGCGGTGTACTGGGCCTTCGCGAACTCCCAGGCGTACATCGAACTGGCCCCGATATAGCGGACCTTGCCCGCCTTCACCAGGTCGTGCAGCGCCTCCATCGTCTCCTCGACGGGCGTCTCGTGGTCGTAGCGGTGGATCTGGTAGAGGTCGACGTAGTCGGTGCCGAGGCGGCGCAGGCTGTGGTCGATCTCCGACATGATCGCCTTGCGGGACAGCCCGCCCCCGTTGGGTCCGGGGCGCATCCGGCCGTGGACCTTCGTCGCGAGCACGATCTCGTCGCGGTTCGCGAAGTCACCGAGCGCCCTGCCGACGATCTCCTCGCTGGTGCCGTCGGAGTAGACGTTGGCCGTGTCGAAGAAGTTGATGCCCGCCTCCAGCGCCTGCCGGATCAGCGGGCGCGAGGCCTCCTCGTCGAGGGTCCACTCGTGGGCGCCGCGGTCGGGATCGCCGTACGTCATGCAGCCCAGACAGACCCGTGACACGTCGAGGCCCGTCGAACCGAGCTTCACGTACTGCATCGTTGCTGCTCCTGCCTTCGGATCGGTTGTCACCTGGAGCGTAGGCCCTCGTGGGCCCCGCTTGACGACCGCAGCCGGCGGCCGCCCTGATCTGGACACGTGTCGCCGGGTCCGGCCCGGCGAGGGTGTCACCCGCGCCGGACGTCTCCGGGCGAGCGCCGGCGCAGGCTTCGGCGACCGGCTGAGCATCGTCCGCCGTGATGTCGCGCTGCCGACGCCGAGGGCAGGGGATACGTGCGCGAGGTGGAGTGAGGGGCGTGGTGGCCCTAGTCGCGCTCCAGGAGGTCCAGCGCGCGCTCCCAGCCGAACTCCGGTCGGCGGCCGGTCTCGTCCACCTCGCCGCCGTACGGCTCGCCGAAGCGGACGCCCATCCCGCGCAGCCGGACCATGCTCGCCCCGTACGCGGGATGGGCGGCCAGCGCGTCGGCCACGCAGGGCAGGACGGCGATGGGAACACCGAGGCCGAACGCCTCGCAGAGGGTGCCGAGGGCGAGGGTGTCGGCGATCCCGGCCGCCCACTTGTTGAGGGTGTTGAAGGTGGCCGGGGCGACGACCACGGCGTCCGGCGGCGGGAAGGGGCGCGGGTCGGCGGGGGTGCGCCAGGCGGACCGGACGGGGCGGCCGGTCTGCGCCTCGACGGCGCCCGTGTCGAAGAATCCGCTCATGGCGACCGGCGTCGCGATGACACCGACCTCCCAGTCCCGCTCCTGGGCGGCGGTGATCAACTTGCTGACGCCGACGGCGATCCCGGCCGCGCAGACGACGACGTACAGGAAGGGCTTCTCGGCCTGTGCGGTCATCCGGGAACCCTACTGAAGCGCGGGTCCCCTGCTGAAGCGCGCGTCCTCTACTGCAGCGGGAAGGACAGCCCCCGCTCGGCTGCGGGGCGTGAGCCGAAGATCCTGCGGTCCTTCGCCTCGATGGGCACGTCGTTGATGCTGGCCTCGCGCCGGATCATCAGCCCGTGCTCGTCGAACTCCCACAGCTCGTTGCCGTACGAGCGCCACCACTGCCCGTCGGCGTCCCGGGACTCGTACTGGAAGCGCACCGCGATGCGGTTGCCGTCGAAGGCCCACAGGTCCTTGCGCAGCGCGTAGTCCAGCTCCCGCGCCCACTTGGCGGTGAGGAACTCGACGATCTCGGCGCGGCCGGTGACGAAGGCGTCGCGGTTGCGCCAGACCGAGTCCTCGGAGTAGGCGAGCGCCACCTTGTGCGGGTCGCGGGTGTTCCAGGCGTCCTCGGCGGACTGGACCTTCTGTGCGGCGGTCTCGCGGGTGAAGGGCGGCAGGGGCGGGCGGTCGGCCATGGTCTTTCTCCTCCTAGGACTTCGCCCGACGACGGACGGTGGCGGCACAGCGGCGGCACAGCGGCGGCGGTACGGCGCCGGGACGGCAGCGGAGACGGTACCTGCTCCCGACCGCCGCCGCAGCCCGTCCGACGGGGCGTGGACCAGCCCGTCCTCAGCTCGTCGTCAGTCCGTCGTTCGCCCGTCGTCAGCCCGTCGTCTCGGTCACCGTGATGGCGCCGACGGGGCAGGCGCGGGCCGCCTCCCGCACCAACGGGTCGCCCGCGCGCTCCTCCCAGCCGGGTTGCAGCGTGCTGAAGCCGTCGTCGTCCTGGGTGAAGACCTTCGGGGCGGTCAGGGCACACTGGCCGGCGCCGATGCAGAGGTCTTGGTCGATGTCGATGCTGATGTGCATGGCAGGAGCCTCTTACCAGGTCACGGGGAGTTCCAGCATCCCCTGGATCGTGTCGCCGGGCTTGAAGGGGATCTCCTCCGGCGGTGCGGCCAGGCGGAGTCCGGGGAGCCGCTCGAAGAGGGCGCTCAGGGCGATCTCCATCTCGGCGCGGGCGAGGTTCTGGCCGAGGCACTGGTGGATGCCGAACCCGAACGCTATGTGGTGACGGGCGGGGCGGTGCCAGTCCAGGGCATCGGGTTCGGGGTAGACCGAGTCGTCGCGGTTGATCACCGAGGTCGAGAAGACCACGCCGTCACCGGCGCGGATGGTGGTGCCGTCCACCTCGATGTCCTCGGTGGCCGTGCGCAGCAGACCGTCCGCGATCGACAGCATCCGCATCAGCTCCTCGACGGCGTCGGGCAGCAGGGCCGGATCGGCACGGAGTTCGGCGAGCCGTTCGGGGTGCCGGAGGAGGGTGTACGTGCCCAGCGAGATCATGTTGGCCGTCGTCTCGTGGCCCGCGACGAGCAGGATGATCGCCAGGGCGACGACCTCCGCGCGGTCCAGCGTGCCCTCGCGCAGCTGGTGGTGGACGAGGTCGTCGAGGATGCCCTCGCCGGGCTCCGGCTGCTCGCGCTTGCGGTCGATCAGCTCGCCGATGTACGCCTCCAGCCGGTCGCGCGCGCCCCGGGTGTCGGCAGCCGTGGGCCCGCGCAGCAGCCGGCGCGACTGCTCCTCGAAGAACTCGTGGTCGGCGTACGGGACTCCGAGCAGGGCGCAGATCACCATGGACGGCACGGGCAGCGCGAAGGAGCTCACCAGCTCGGCGGGGGCTCCCCGCGCGATCATCGCGTCGAGCCGCTCGTCGACGATCCGCTGGATCTCGGGCCGCAGGTCGGCGACGCGCTTGAGGGTGAAGGAAGGGATCATCATCCGGCGCTGGGTGCGGTGCTCGGGGTCGTCGACGCCGAGGAGCGCGGGCTTGCGGTCGCGGAACGCCGCGAAGCGCGGCGAGGTCGCGGGGAACTCCGGGCGGGTGCGGTCGGTCGACAGCCGCGGGTCGGACAGCAGGGTGCGGGCCGTGCCGTGGCCGGTGACCAGCCAGACCGGGCGGCCGTCGAAGAGGGTGACGCGCGCCAGCGGGCGCCGCTCGCGCAGCGGGTCGTAGCCGGTGGGCGGATGGTAGGGGCAGCTGCGGTCCTGGGGGAAGGCGACGGGTTCGGCCGCGGCTGCCGGACCGGTCGCTTCCGCACGGTCCGTACGGTCCGTTCGCTCCGTGAGGTGCGTACGTTCGGTGGGTCGCGTGAGTTCTGTCGGTTCCGTCATGGAAGACCTCGCAGACGTGGGGGGCGTCGTGCCGATCTTCATTAGATGCCCAAGGCATCTATGAGGCGATGGCAAGTTCGGCCAGATCGGTGATTCGGGGGATCTGGCCGAACATCGTGGTTCGTGCGTCGTCCCGTTGCCGAAATTCGGTTGCCGGTGCCCGGCCGCACGCCGCAGGATTCGGCGCATGACCTCGATTGCAGCCTACCTGCCGCCGACCTCCGCCGCCGTGTGCCCCGTGCGGGTCCAGCAGCAGCCCGGCCGCCCCCGGAGGCCCGATTCCGCGCGCTCGTGACGGCGGCGCTCGTCGCGGGCCTGCTGGCCGGCTACGGCATCGCCGTACCCGTCGGCGCCGTCGCGACCTACCTGGTCTCGCTCACCGCTCGTACGTCCCTGAGGACCGGCGCCTGCGCCGCGCTCGGCGTCGCCAGCGCCGACGGCCTCTACGCCCTCGTCGCCATGCTCGGCGGCTCCGCCCTCGCGGCGGCCCTGCGGCCGGTCCTCACCCCGCTGCGCTGGGCCTCGGCCCTGGTGCTGGCCGCGCTGGCGGTGCGGGGCGCGGTCGCCGCGCTGCGCCGGCACCGTGAACGCGGGCCCGCCCTGCGGCCGGAGCGGCCGGTTCCCACCCCGGCGCGGGCGTATCTCGGCCTCCTCGGGATCACCCTCCTCAACCCCACCACCGTCATCTACTTCGCCGCGCTGGTGCTCGGCACGCGCACCACGGACGCCGAACGCCCCCTGTCCCAGGGTGTGTTCGTGCTGGCGGCGTTCGCGGCCTCCGCAAGCTGGCAGTTGTTCCTGGCCGGTGGCGGCGCGCTCCTCGGCCGGGCGCTGACCGGGCAGCGGGGGCGGCTGGTGACCGCGCTGCTGTCGAGCGGCGTGATCCTGGCGCTGGCCGCACGGATGGCGATGGCGCCGCCGTGACGGCGCGGTACGGATGAAACGTGTGGGTACCAGTGTTGAATCGCGGTGTCAGTTCAACCGCGGTTTCGACGAGGGGACGAACACCATGCCTCTAGAGGGCGAGTACGAGCCCAGTCCGACGCAGTGGGTGCGGGAGCAGGTCGAGTTGTACGAGGGGTCCGGTGGCACCGAGGGGACGACGTTGCGGGACACGGGGATGCCCGTCGTCCTGCTGACGACCCTGGGCGCCAAGAGCGGCAAGATCCGCAAGACGCCGGTGATGCGGGTCGAGCACGACGGCCGGTACGCGGCCGTCGCCTCGCTGGGCGGGGCGCCCCAGCATCCGGTCTGGTACCACAACCTCAAGGCCGATCCCCGTCTGGAGCTGCAGGACGGCCCGGTCAAGCAGGACATGACGGCCCGTGAGGTCACCGGCCCGGAGAAGGCCGAGTGGTGGGATCGGGCGGTCGCCGCGTATCCGCCGTACGCCGAGTACCAGCAGAAGACGGACCGGGCGATCCCGGTCTTCGTGCTCGAACCGGCCGCCGGGAGCTGAGTCCGGCCGGAGATCACGGAGTCGAGGAAAAAGCTGTTCGCGGGAGGCATGATCGGCTTCCCCGCGGGCACCTGTGCGTCAAGGCCCCGCCGCGTTCCCCCGTCGCGGCGGGGCCCTTTTGCTGCCTTCCTTCGGGACCTCCCGCCCGGGCCCTTCCGGGCCTCCTGCCGGGCCTCGCAAGCACACGCGACACAAGAGGCATATGCAGTAACACACATCACGGCAGGGTCACGGTGTAGATCATTTAGGCTCTGGGCAGTTCTCGTAGCACTTCCCGGCGCACAACTTTCGTGCCGGGAAGTGCAGTTCGAGTGCGGTGCGGTCGTGCGGCCGCCCGCTGGCAAGGAGTTGGGGGGACTCTGCGTGCCGTCTCCCGAAAGGAAACGAATGCCTCAGGACGTCAGGTTCGACCTGCCCTTCGACACCCCCGTCAGCGAGCATCTGGAGTATGCGCGGGCCCGCCATCTTCGGTGGATCTGGGACATGGGCCTGGTGCGCAGTCAGGCCGGGTTCGAGGAGTACCAGTCCTGGGATCTGCCGCAGGCCGCCGCGCGTACCTACCCGCACGCGTCGGCGGACGACCTGATCGTGCTGATGAACTGGTTCTCGCTGGCGTTCCTCTTCGACGACCAGTTCGACGCCAACCAGCCGGACCGCGCCGACAAGATCGCCGAGGTCGCGCGCGAGCTCATCGTGACACCGCTGCGCCCGGCCGGCAGCCGCCCCCGGGTGGTCTGCCCGATCACGCTGGCCTGGGCGGAGGTCTGGGAGCGGCTCTCCGACGGCATGTCCCTTACCTGGCAGACGCGTTTCGCGGCGTCCTGGGGGCGGTTCCTGGTGGCGCACTGCGAGGAGGTCGACCTGGCCGCCCGCAGGCTGGCCGGGACGCTCGGACTCGACGAGTACGCCATCTTCCGCCGCCGTACGGTCGGCATCCACCACAGCATCGATGCGGGCGAGCGCAGCCGCGGCTTCGAGGTGCCCGCGCAGGTGATGGCCCAGCCGCTGATGGAGCGGATGCGCGATCTGGCCGCGGACACCATCGGGTTCATGAACGACATCCACTCCTTCGAGCGCGAGCGGCGCCGGGGCGACGGCCACAACCTGATATGCGTCCTGCAGCGGGAGCGGGGCGGGTCCTGGCAGGACGCGATCGACGAGGCGTACCGCATGACGAGCGACTGCCTCGAGGAGTACGTCGAACTCGAGGCGCGCGTCCCGCAGATGTGCGACGAGCTCGGCCTGGACGAGGACGAGCGCGCCCGGGTGCGGATGGGCGTCGAGGCGATACAGCACTGGATCAACGGCAACTACGAGTGGGCCCTGATCACCGGCCGCTACGCGGCCGCCAAGGAGGGCGAGGCGGTCGCGGCCGAACTGGCGGGCCGTGGATCGGTGGACGACCTGCTCGCGGTGTGAACCGAACGGCGAGGGGCCGCCGTCCCGTCGGACGGCGGCCCCTCGCGACGGTTTCACCGAGAGCCCGTGCGGATCAGGGTGCGAACTCCACCGGCAGGCTGTCCAGTCGGGACTCCCAGGTGGAGGCCGTCGAGGTGAGTTCCTCCGCCGGGACCGCCAGACGCAGGTCGGGCAGGCGGTGGAGCAGGACGTCCACGGCCGTCTCGATGATGGCCTGGCCCAGGTTCTGGCCGGGGCATTCGTGCGGGCCCCCACTGAAGGCCAGATGGGACTGGTTGCCGACGACCGAGGTCTCGGAGTCGGGCCGGATCTGCGGGTCCATGTTGCCGGCCGCCAGGCCGAGGACGATCAGGTCGCCCTTCTTGAGGGCGCAGCCGCCGAGTTCGAGGTCGGAGGTCGCGAAACGCCCCGGCAGCACGGCGAGCGGCGGGGTGTTCCACATCACCTCCTCGACCACCGTGGTCATGTCCAACTGCCCGCTGACCAGCCCGGCGTGCCGGGAGGGGTCCGTGAGGATCAGCTGAAGCGCCCGGGCCAGCAGGTTGCTGGTCATGGTGTGGGCGGTGATCAGCACCAGGCGCAGGTGGTTGACCAGTTCGTCCTCGTCCAGGCTCGCGTCGTGCCCCAGGAGCCCGGTGGCGAAGTCCGAGCCCGGCTCCGCCCGCTTGCGGGCGGCGAGTTCGGCCAGGACACCCATGATCCGCTCGTTGTGGGCGAGGGCGTCCGCGCCGCCCTTCATGAGCTGGTTGCTGGACTCGGCGAGGCTGCGCCCCTCGCGCTCGGCGAGCCCGAACACCCGGGTGAGGACCAGCATCGGCAGGTACTCGGCGAAGTCCGTCACCAGGTCGGCGCGGCCCGCGTCCGCGAAGGCGTCGATCTGCTTGTTCGCGAAGTGCGTGATATGGCGGCGGATGCCTCGGCCGGTCACCGCCTGGAGGTTGTCGGTGACCGCGGCACGCAGCCTGCGGTGCGGCTCGCCGTCCTGGGAGACGCAGTCGGGGCGCCAGCCCAGCATCGGGATGAGCGGCGAGGTCTCCGGGACCCGGCCCTCCTGCCAGTCCCGCCAGATCCGTGAATCCCGGCTGAACTGCGACGGGTTGTCCAGCACGCGCCGGATCTCGCGGTAGCCGAGCACCAGCCAGGCCGGGATGTCACCCTCCAGCAGTACGGGGGCGACGGTGCCGTACCGCTTGCGCAGCCGCGCGTAGATGTCGTGCGAGTCGGTCTCCGACTCCTCGCCGTAGAGCCGGGTGATGCCGGCGCCGTGGGCGACGGGGCACCCCGACGGGGCGGCGAGGCCCTGGGGCTGGTCGTTCATCGGGCCTCCACGGCGACGGCGGAGCGTTCCTGCAGGTGACGTATCAGCGCGACGAGCACGTCGCGGCTGGAGGTCCGGTCACGGGCGTCGCAGACCACGACCGGGGTGTGCGGGGAGATGTCCAGCGCGTCCCGGATCTCCTCGACCGGGTGCTCCTGGGAGTCGGGGAAGACGTTCAGGGCGATGACGAAGGGGACCTTCAGCCGTTCCATCTCCTCGATCGCCCGGAAGCTCGACGCCAGCCGGCGGGTGTCCACCAGGACGATCGCGCCGAGCGCACCCTTGAACAGGCCGTTCCACAGGAACCAGAAGCGCTCCTGGCCCGGCGTCCCGAACAGGTACAGCATCAGGCTGTCGTTGAGGCTGATCTTGCCGAAGTCCAGGCTGACGGTGGTCTGCGTCTTGTCGGCGACGCCGATGAGGTGGTCGCTGCCGACGCTCGCCTGCGTCAGGGTCTCCTCGGTGGTGAGCGGCTTGATGTCGCTGACGGAGCGGACCATGGTGGTCTTCCCGGTGCCGAATCCGCCGGCGATCATCACCTTGACCGAGCGCGTGCCTCCGGCACCGGAACTGCCGGGGTGGTCAAAGCCGTTCAAGTCCACTGAGTACCTCCTGAAGGAGCGCGAGGTCGAGCCCGTCCCCGGCATCGTGCGCCGGGATGGGGTCACGGGCTTCGACGCGGCCTGCGTCCAGCAGATCCGCCAGCAGCACCGCGAGAATGTTGAAGGGCAGTCCGAGGTGGGCGCCGAGTTCGGCGACCGACAGCGGGTCGCGGCAGCGCCGCAGAATCTCCTCGTGCTCGTGCTGCATGCCCGCCGCGGGGTCGCTGCGGGAGACGATGAGGGTAGCCACGTCGAGAGTCGACGCCGACCCGTCCGGTCGGCTGCGTCCTTTGGTGAGGACGTAGTAACGCTCCAGTCCGGACGGGTCCGTGGGCCGGCGGGGAGCACTCATCCAGAGTGCTCCTCCTGGCGCGGGGTGGTGCCGAGCAGTTCGCCCATCCTGCGGGCGAGGTCCCTCATCTGGTGTCCGAGCAGGCCCTGGTCGAGGCCCTCGCGGGCGAGCACGCCGAGATACGTCTCGACGCCCGCCCGGACGACGAAGAGGTGGCCCCCGTCGACCTCGATCATCGCGAGTCTCAACTGGCCCGCGTACGTGGGGAACTGCTCGGCGACCGGCTGGGCCAGGGCCTGCAGCCCGGCCACCACGGCCGCGAAGCGGTCCACGTCGTCGGGGTCTTCGGCGCCGAAGGAGGTGATGGCCTTGCCGTCGCTGGAGGCCACGAGGGCGAAACGGATCTCCGGGATGCTCTCCACCAGATCGCGGAGCGCCCAGCTCACGTCGGTTCCCTGTTGCGTCATGGACTAGTCGCTCTCTTCAGTGCGGTGCTCGATGGCCTCGCGTCCGTCGGTCGTCGCGGGCGGTGCGGTGGTTTCGGATCCGGCACGGTGTGCCGGGGCCGACGTGCGCGGGTCGGGGATGTCGCTGCTCGCGGTGGCGAAGGCGGCCAGGCCCGCGAAGGACTCGTCCGGCGGGATGGCCGAGACACCGCCGGTGTCTCCAGGGGCGGTACGGCCGGACCGCTGCGGCTCCTCCGTCTCGCGCCGCCTGCTCCTGCGCCGGGGCAGTCCCCCGGGCGTGGTCTCGGCCGACTCGCCGGCCTCCGCCGCCACGGGTTCACGGACGGCCGGGCCACGGGACGGGGCCGCGGCCGAGGCGGTGGGCCTGGCGGTCGCCGCACCCGGGGCGGCGGCCCGGGCGGCGGCGGGCGTGGTCACCGGCAGCGGGCTGAAGTACTTGTGCGGGACCACGACGACCACCGAGGTGCCGAGCCAGGGCGAGTCGGCGAAGGTGACGCGGATGCCGTAGCGGCGGGCGAGGATGCCGACGACGCGCAGGCCGATGTTGGCGTCCTCCGAGATGCCGCCGAGGCCGGGCCCGGCCTGGGTGCCCGCGAGAGCGTGCGCCGCCTCGCGCTTCTTCTCCTCGCTCAGGCCCTTGCCCGAGTCCTGGATCTCGATGCCGACGCCGTTCGGCACCTGCTTGCCGGACACGGTCACCGGCTCGGTGGGGGGCGAGTAGCGGGCCGCGTTGTCCAGGAGGTGGGAGAAGATCAGCGTGAGGTGGTCCACCAGACCGCCGTCTACGCCGAGTTCGGGCAGGTGGCGCACCTCGACCCGGTGGAAGTCCTTGATCCGGCCGATGCCGCCGCGGACCACGCTCAGCAGGCGCTGCGGCTCCTGCCACTGCCGCCCGGGCCGGTCCGCGCCACCGAGGACGCTGATGCTCGCGGCGAGCGAGTCGGCGGGGCCGAGCGCCTGGTCGAGCTCCATCAGACCGCGAGCCACGGCCGGCAACCGCCCGTGCTCGCCCTGCAGTTCGTGCAGCCGGCCGCGGAGCTTGCTGGTGAGGACGTGGATGCGGTTGCCGAGGCTGATCACGGCCTGCTCGGCGGAGGTGGAGCGGTTGAACTCCTCCTCGATGCCGATCAACGAGGTGCGCAGGATCTTGCGCAGCTCCGCCTGCAGCTCCGCGTCGACCTTCGCGCACTGGTCCGCGGAGGGCAGCAGGTCGTCGATGGCGTCGCCGGCCCGCAGCCGCTTCAGCGCGTCGGGCAGCTGCTCGCCCCCGAGGCGTCCGACGGCGGCCCGCTGGTGGGCGAGTCGCTCCTGCCAGTCCTCGTCCTGCTCGGCGAGGTGCGTCTTGTGCGACTGGGCCTGGTCGGAGAGCTGCGTCTCGTACGACTGGGCCTGGTCGGCGAGCTGCGTCTCGTACGACTGGGCCTGGCCGGCCAGCCGCTCCTCGTACACCCGTGCCTGGTCGGCGAGTTGCGCGTCGAAGGCCGCCGACTGCTCGCCGAGGCGGTCCTCGTGGGCGGCCGCGTGGTCGGTCAGCTGCTCGTCGAGGGCGGCGCGTTCCGCGCTGAACTTCCGTTCCAGCCCCACGACATGCTGCTGCCACTGCTGGGCGTGCTCGGCCTGCGCGGCGCGGAAGCCCTCCTCCGCGCTCCGCAGCCGCTTCTGCGAGCGGATCAGGAGCCGTACGCATACCGAGCCGGTGGCCGTCGCGGCCGCACCGGCGACGGCGGCGGTGACATGCTCCGAGCTCATGAACGTGGCGGCAACCGTCCCGCCCCCTAGGGCCAGAGGCATCAGCCACCAGCTGTACCAGGCGACAGGTGCCCGCGCCGCCGGTGGCGGAGTGGCGAGTTCCATCTGCATCCTTCGAAAGCAACACGATCGACTTGGGGGGTGTGCAACGGCCGCACTCGCGTCTACACGTGACGAGCCGCCCGACCCGTGAAGGCCGGGGTCAACTCGTGGTGACGCACTGGAGCTTATCGGGTCTGAACCCTAGAAGATCAACCGCAGCCGATCGCGGAGGTGAGGATTCCGTCACTCGCGAAGGCCGTCTCACCTCGGCGAACCCCCGTTCGGCGCAGGGGACTTGTCGACACGTCACTTGTCACCGCGCCACAAAGCACGACCGGACAACTGTTCGCAGGGCAAGAGCCCCGGCCGGTTACCGGCCGGTAAAGTCACCCCCGTGCCGAAGAGAGCCGCGACGGGGGACGTCCCTGCGGGCGGCCCGTTCAAGGCGTTGCCGCCGGGCCTGCCCGACCGCCTCAGACCACTTCTCGACGACATCGTCGAGGAGGTGGTCCAGGCGATCAGAACGGAGATCCCCGAGTACGAACGCCCGATGGACGACGCCTACACACAGGGTGTCCACCGGGGGGTGGACCACGCCCTGCGCGGGTTCCTGGAGCGGATGGCCCGTCCGGACACCGGTTGGGAACCGGTGCAGGAGACGTACCGGCGCATCGGCCGCGGCGAGGCGGAGGAGGGGCGCAGTCTCGACTCCTTCCAGTCGGCGCTGCGGCTGGGTGCCCGGGTGACCTGGCGCCGGGTGAACGCGCTGGTCGACGCGGGCCGGCTGCCGCGCCATGCCCTGGGCGCCATCGGCGAGGCGCTGTTCCTGCACCTGGACGAGATGGCGGCCGCCACGACCGCCGGCTACACCGAGGCCCGGCTGCACGCGGCGGGCGAGCTCCGCCAGCGCCGTGCGCGGCTGGTCGACCTGCTCACCGCCGACCCGCCGGCCTCGGCCGAGGCGATCGCGGACCTCGCGCAGGCCGCGCGCTGGACCGTGCCGCGGGCCGTCGCGGTGGTGGTCGTGGACCACGCGCCGCGGGCGGGGGCGGAGCCCATCGTGCCGCCGGAGTTCCTCGCCCGCTTCGACGTACAGCCCGCCGTCCTGGTCGTACCGGATCCGGAAGGGCCGGGGCGGGGGCGGGCGGTGGCCGGGGCCCTGCACGGGATGCGCGGGGCGATGGGCCCGACGGTGGCGCTCCGGGAGGGCGCGCGGTCGCTGCGCTGGGCGGCCGAGGCGCTGGAGCTGGTACGGCGGGGCGTGCTCGCGGACGCCGGGGCCGGCACCGGGATCGTGCGCTGTCAGGACCACCTGTCCACGCTGCTGCTGTCACGTGACAACGCGCTGCTGGACGCCATGGCGGAGCTCCGGCTGCGCCCGCTGGAGCAGGTGCGTCCGCCGCAGCGCGAGAGGTTGGCCGAAACACTGCTGAGCTGGTTGCAGTCCGGCCGGGGAGTTGCCGAGGTCGCCGCGCGTCTCGCCGTGCACCCGCAGACGGTCCGCTATCGGATGCGCCAGCTGGACGAGCTGTTCGGCGATCTGCTCCACGATCCGGCGGCCCGCTTCGAGATGCAACTGGCGTTGCGCGCCCGGGTGCTGAGGCAGGGCTCGGCCCGGGGGGAGCACGGCGGGCCTCCGCCGTAGTGGGACGGGTCGCCGGTCTCCGGCGTCCGGGGCACGATGGAGGGCGTGACTACGATGCGCGCGATCAGTCAGGACGTCCTCGGCGGTCCCGAGGTGCTGAAGGAAGTGGAGGTGGAGCGGCCCGTGCCGCGCCCGAACGAGGTGCTCGTCCGGGTGCGTGCCGCCGGTGTCAATCCGACCGACTGGAAGCACCGGGCCACCGGTGGCTTCCTGGGCGAGCCGCCGTTCGTCCTGGGCTGGGACGTGTCCGGGGTGGTCGAGGAGACGGGCATCGGCGTCGCCGCGTTCAAGCCGGGGGACGAGGTCTTCGGGATGGTCTCCTATCCGTTCGGCCACGGCACGCACGCCGAGTACGTCACCGTCCCGGCCCGCGCCCTCACCCACAAGCCGGCCGGGATCGACCACACCCAGGCGGGCGCACTGCCGCTGGTGTCGCTGACCGCGTGGCAGGCGCTGGTGGAGACAGCGGGCCTGCGGCGGGGCCAGCGGGTGCTGATCCACGCGGCGGCCGGCGGGGTCGGCCATGTGGCCGTGCAGATCGCCAAGGCGCGCGGGGCGTACGTCATCGGGACGGCGAGCGCGGGCAAGCACGACTTCCTGCGGGAGATCGGCGTCGACGAGCCGATCGACTACCGGAGCACCGACTTCGCGGAGGCGGTCCGGGACGTCGACGTCGTGCTGGACACGATCGGCGGCGACACCGGGCTCCGTTCGCTGCGCGTGCTGCGGCCGGGCGGGATCGCGGTGTCGATCCTGCCGGTCGGCTCCCAGGAGTTCTACGACGAGGCCGAGCGGCTGGGTGTCCGTGCGGTCCGCATGCTCGTCGACGCCGACCGCGCCGGGATGCGGGCGATCGCGGAACTGGTCGAGGCGGGCCAACTGCGCGCCACGATCGCAGGGACCTTCCCGCTGTCCGAGGCGGCCAAGGCGCACGAGCTGGGCGAAACGGGGCGGACGAAGGGCAAGCTGGTTCTCCTGGCCGACTGAGCCGCACATCGACCGCAGCAGGACGAACCACCGCCGGACAGGACGAGTCGGCGCCCGGCAGAAAGACCGGCGTCAAACTCGATGACATATGTCAATCGAACATGCTCAAATTCCTTCCATCGAGGGTAGCTTGCAGGGCGGAACACGGAGTTCCCCGGCAAGGGTGGAAGGTGATGCCGTCGTGCGACAGGAGCCGCGACAGGAACCCGCACCACGGCTGGAACAGCTGCGTGTCCACGAGGCCCGCGGCCATACGGTGCTGGAGCTCCGCGGTGAGATCGACATCGCGGCGGCCACGGAGATCGGGCCGTACCTGGACCGGGTGACGGACCGGCCCGGCGTCCGGGTCGTCATCGACCTGCGGCACATCGACTTCTTCGACTGCTCCGGGCTGCGTCTGCTGTACCGGGCCCACCACCGGGTGCTCGACGGCGGCGGGCAGCTGCAGCTCGTCTGCGTCCACCCGCTGACCCTGCGCCTGTTACGGGTCACCGGTCTGTCGCGGCTGCTGCCCCCGCGGCCGACGCTGGACGCGGCCCTGGACCGGTCCGAGGCCTCGTCCGGTCCGGTGTGACCGCGCCCTTCCCCGTCGGTCGCGCCTCCCTCAGGGGGACTCGGCCGGCGGTGCGTCGAACAGGGCGCTGACGGACTCGCCGTTGTGGATGCGCCGGACCGCCTCGGCGAGCGCCGGGGCGATCGACAGCACCTGCAGCTTGCCGGTGCGTTCCTCCATCGGCACCGGCACCGTGTTCGTGCACACGATCTCCAGCACGTCGGGCTGCTCGCTCAGCCGCTTGAGCGCGCCCGCCGCGAACAGCCCGTGCGTGCAGGCCACCCGGATCGACCGTGGCCCCAACTCCCGCAGTTTTTCGAGGAGTTCCAGTACGGTGCTGCCCTTGGCGATCTCGTCGTCCAACACGATGACGTCCCGCCCGGCCACCTCGCCGATCACGGAACTGATGCTCACCCGGTCGTCCGCGAACCGCTGCTTGGCGCCGGCCGCGACCCGGGCGCCGATCAGCCGGGCGAACGCGGCGGCCTCCTTGGCGTTGCCGAGGTCGGGCGAGACGACGGTGGTGCGCGTCAGGTCGTACTGCCGGAAGTGCACGGCGAGTTCGCGCAGCGCGTGCAGGTGGTCCACGGGCACCGGGAAGAAGCCGTGCACCTGGGGCGAGTGCAGGGTCATGGCGAGGACCCGGCTCGCGCCCGCCGCCACCATCAGGTCCGCCACGAGCCGGCCGCCGAGGGAGATGCGCGGGGCGTCCTTCTTGTCGGAGCGGGCGTAGGAGTAGTGCGGCATGACGACGGTGATCCGGCCCGCTGAGGCGCCCCGGGCCGCGTCGCACATCATGAGCAGTTCGACCAGGTGCTCCTGCACCGGCCGGACGAGCGGCTGGACCAGGAAGACGTCCCGCTCCCTGCAGTTGGCCTGAAGTTGCACCTCCAGGCAGTCGTTGGCGAACCGGCTGACGCGGGCGGGACTGAGTGGCACGCCGAGATGGGTGCACACCTCCCGCGCCAGCTCGGGATGGGCAGTGCCACTGAAGACGGCGATGTCTCGCACGATCCGCTCCTCGCGTGATCATTACGGGCTGCGAGCTCATGCTACTGAAGCGGCGCCCGCCGGCCGGGCCGAGGGGCCGATCAACGCGCCGGTCTGGCAAGGCCGTTGGGTGGGCATGCGGACAGGGGAAAGGAGACCCTCGACATGACGACTTCCCTCGGACACACGCCCGGGCGCACGGGGCCGCACCCGCCCCGGCGCATGCCGGGCTGGGCCAAGGCGGTGACCGCGATCGCGGTGGTGCTCGTGGTGCTGTTCGCCGGCATCCGGCTGGCCGTACTCCCGGGATTCAAGGACCTGTTCGGCACCGAGACCCGCGACCGGTCGGGCCCCGCACTCCTCAAGTCCATCAAGGACATGAGCCGTTACGACGCCGCCTCGGGCAACTTCCAGGTCGTGGTGGACCTGGAGAAGGACACCAAGTACCTGCCCGACGCGATCCGCGGCACCCGCACCCTGTACGTCGGTGCCGGCACGGTGGAGGCGTACGTCGACCTCGGCCGGCTCGGCGCGAAGGACGTGTCGGTCAACGGCGACCGCACCTCGGCCACGCTCCGGCTGCCGCACGCGCGACTCGGCCGGCCTGCCCTGGACGCCGACCACTCGTACGCCGTCTCCAAGCAGCGCGGGCTGCTCGACCGGCTCGGCGACCTGTTCTCGGACAACCCGAACAGTGAGCACGCCGTGCAGCGCCTCGCCGTCCGGCACATCGGTGAGGCGGCCAAGGACAGCGGGCTGACCGCCCGGGCCGAGGCGAACACCACCGGCATGCTCGAAGGGCTGTTGCACTCCCTGGGCTTCAAGGAGGTGCACGTCTCGTACGGGACGACGTGACCGGATGCCGTCCCGTGGAGACCGGAGAGGGCATCCCTTGTTCGACAGCGGGTAACTGCCAAGGCACACAAGATAGTTGAAGACAGGAGGACGGAATGGCCCGGGCCGCCTCGCAGCCGCGCGCAACGAGGAAGGGACGCACCGCCGGAAAAAACCGTACGACCGGCAAGGGGCGCACGATCAGCAAGAAGCGTGGCGCCGGAAAGGGAAGCGCCGCGAAGAAGGGGCGCCCTGCCGGAAAGGGAAAGGCCGCGAAGGCGATCCAGGGGCACGTGCGACGGTGGGCGGACGCCGGCCGCAAGGCGCTGCCCTTCCTCGGCCGGATGCTCGCCATGCTGTGCGCCTTCGCGTTCATGGTGGCGTTCGCCGTCGAGCTGGCCCGGCTCACCCTGGAGCCGTCTCCCGCGTCGGAGGCGCTCACCCACACCAACCTGCACCCGGGCAGCACCATCAAGACCTATCTGGACCAGCCCGAACTGCGCGACGCCGTACGGCAGATCGGCGGGAACCTGGTGCTGGGCATCCCGTTCGGGGTGCTGGTGCCGGTGCTGGCGCCGCGAGCGCGCGGCATCGTGAAGGTGCTGCTGCTCACCGCGATCGTGATGCTCCTGGTGGAGCTGGCGCAGGGCGCCCTCGTCAGGGGGCGGGCGTTCGACGTGGACGACGTCATCCTCAACACCTCCGGGGCGCTGGTCGGTTACCTGGTGCTGGGGCGGTGGCTCGGCCGGACGGTGCACGCACGGAAGGGGAAGGACTGACCGTCGGGAGGGGGAAGGAGCGACCGGCCGAGATTGGTCCGTACCAAGGGATTGACGGGCCCCTGTGCCACTCCTTGAATCAGGAGGCGACGCCCTTACCCCCCACCTCGGACGGCGCGTCCGTGTCCCGGGCCCGCCGTACGGAAGGGAAAGCCGTGACTCCCCCACGCATGCTCCGCGGCTGTCTGTACGCCGCCCTGTCCGCCGGTCTCGTCGCGTCCGCCGCCATCGCCCCCGCGCGGGCGGACGCCTCGACTCCCCGCGCCGCCGCGACGTTCAGTGACACCTTCGACGGACCGGCGGGCGCCGGCGCCGACTCCGCCACATGGCAGACCGAGACCGGCGACAACGTCGACAACCACGAGCGGCAGTACTACACCGCGAGCAACGCCAACGCGGCCCTCGACGGCCAGGGCCATCTGGTGGTCACCGCCCGGCGCGAGAACCCCGCGGGCTACCAGTGCTGGTACGGCAGCTGCCAGTACACCTCGGCCCGGCTGAACACCGCGGGCCGGTTCACCGCGCAGTACGGCCACGTGGAGGCCCGGATGAAGCTCCCGCGCGGGCAGGGCATGTGGCCCGCGTTCTGGATGCTGGGCAACGACCTCGGGCAGTTCGGCTGGCCGGCCTCGGGCGAGATCGACGTCATGGAGAACGTCGGCTACGAGCCCGCCACCGTCCACGGCACGATCCACGGCCCCGGCTACTCCGGCTCGGGCGGTATCGGCGCCGCCTACTCCCTCCCCAGCGGCCAGGCCTTCGCGGACGGCTTCCACACCTTCGCCGTCGACTGGTCCCCCGGCTCGCTCACCTGGTCGGTGGACGGCAGCGTCTACCAGCGGCGCACCCCCGCCGACCTGGGCGGGAGGACATGGGTGTTCGACAAACCGTTCTTCCTGATCCTCGACCTGGCCGTGGGCGGCTCCTGGCCGGGCGACCCGGACGCCTCCACGGTGTTCCCGCAGCAGCTGGTGGTGGACTCCGTCTCGGTGACGACGGGAAACACCACGACCTGATACGCCGAACGGGCCCTAGCGGAGCTTCCAGGTGAACTTGTCCCCGCCCACCCAGCGGACCACGTCCGGGTCGTCCAGGTCGTGGACCGTGATGCCGTACGCGGCGGCGGCCTCCAGGACGTCGGTGACGGTCGTCGCCTCGCCGACCACCTCGCCGTCGATCTCCACGATGCGGAAGGGCGGGCGGCCCGGTTTACCCTCCATGACCCGGAGGACGAGGATCCGTGGGTGCGAGATGTAGGGGCTCTCAATCTCGGTCATGCAATAGAGCGTAGAGCGCAATGACCGGAAATGAGGGATGTGGGCAACCGATCGCCGACCCCCGCCATCCGTCGTGCGGCACCCCGGGGGCTGCGCGATCCTGGAGCCGGAGACGGCGGCGCGGGCGGAGGTGGCGGTGGCGATGGAGCCCGTCGAGGCGCTGGACCGGATCGCCTTCCTGCTGGAGCGGGAGCTGGCGCCGACGTACCGCGTACGGGCCTTTCGCACCGCCGCCCGGGTGCTGTCCGACCTGCCCGAGGCCGAGGTCGCCGAGCGCGCCGCCGGCGGCACGCTGGAGTCACTCAAGGGCGTCGGCCCGAAGACCGCGCAGGTGGTGCGCGAGGCCCTGGCCGGGCAGGTGCCGGACTACCTGCGCACGCTGGAGGACGCGGCCGGCGGCCCGCTCACCGACGGCGGGCGGGAACTGCGTGGGCTGCTGCGCGGGGACTGCCATCTGCACTCCGACTGGTCCGACGGGGGCAGCCCGATCGAGGAGATGGGCCGCACCGCGGCGCGCCTCGGGCACGAGTGGGCCGTCCTGACCGACCACTCACCGCGTCTGACCGTGGCCCGCGGGCTGTCGCCGGAGCGGCTGCGCGAACAGCTGAAGGTGGTGGCCGCCCTGAACTCCGTGTGGGCGCCGTTCCGGCTGCTCACCGGTATCGAGTGCGACATCCTCGAGGACGGCTCGCTGGACCAGGAGCCGGAGCTCCTCGAACAGGTCGACGTGGTGGTGGCGTCCGTGCACTCCAAGCTGCGGATGGACGAGCGCGCGATGACGCGCCGGATGATCGCCGCCGTACGCGATCCCCACACCGACATCCTCGGTCACTGCACGGGGCGGCTGCGGGGCGAGCGGGAGCGGCCGGAGTCGGCGTTCGACGCGGACGCGGTGTTCGCGGCGTGCGCCGAGTCGGGCACCGCTGTGGAGATCAACAGCCGTCCGGAGCGGCTCGATCCCCCGCGACGGCTGCTGCGCCGGGCCGTCGACGCGGGCGTGCTCTTCTCGATCGACAGCGACGCGCACGCGCCCGGCCAGCTCGACTGGCAGATCCTCGGCTGCGCGCGGGCCGAGGAGTGCGGGGTGCCCGCCGAGCGCGTGGTGAACACATGGTCCGCGCCCGAGCTGCTGGCCTGGACCCGGGACGGGCGTACGCCCGGATGACCGGGGGGTGCCGGGGAGCGACAGGCAGCGGTCACTCTCCTCCCCGGTTCCACTTGACTTTGAGAGCACTCGAATCCGTAGCGTTCCGGGTATGAGCACTTCTGCACAGCACAAGATCGGTTCGGGCTTCGGCGCCGACAGCACCGCCGACGACGTTCTGCGGGGCATCGACCTGACCGGCAAGCTCGCGATCGTCACCGGCGGCTACTCGGGCCTGGGCCTGGAGACCACCCGTGCGCTGACCAAGGCGGGCGCCCGCGTCATCGTCCCGGCACGGCGGCCCGACACCGCCCGGGAGGCGCTGGCCGGCCTCGACGGCGTCGAGGTGGACGAGCTCGACCTCGGCGACCTGGACAGTGTGCGCGCCTTCGCCGAGCGCTTCCTGGCCTCGGGCCGCACCATCGACATCCTGATCGACAACGCCGGGATCATGGCCTGCCCGGAGACCCGGGTCGGGCCGGGCTGGGAGGCGCAGTTCGCCACCAACCACCTCGGGCACTTCGCCCTGGTCAACCGGCTGTGGCCGGCGCTCGAGCAGGGCGGTGCCCGCGTCGTCTCCGTCTCCTCCCGCGGCCACCACCTCTCCCCCGTGCGGTGGGACGACGTCCAGTGGCGCGAGGGCTACGACAAGTGGGCGGCGTACGGCCAGTCGAAGACGGCGAACGTGCTGTTCGCCGTCCACCTCGACCGGCTGGGCCGCGACGCGGGCGTACGGGCCTTCTCGCTCCACCCGGGCGGCATCATGACGCCGCTCCAGCGGCACCTGGCCAAGGAGGAGATGGTCGAGCGCGGCTGGATCGACGAGGACGGCAACGCGCTGAACCCCGAGGGCTTCAAGACCCCGCCGCAGGGTGCGGCCACGCAGGTGTGGGCGGCCACCTCACCGCAACTGGACGGCGTGGGCGGCGTGTACCTGGAGGACTGCGACATCGCCGAGCCCGCCCCCGCGGACGGCGAGCGGGTCGGAGTGAAGGACTGGGCGACCGACCCCGAGCAGGCGGCCCGCCTGTGGCAGCTGTCCGCGGAGCTGACGGGCGTGAACGCCTTCTCCGACTCAGGTCACTAGGGCCTGTCCGGACGCAGAAGCCCGATGGGCGCACGCACCCCGTGCGCCCATCGGGCGTTTCCTTCCGCGTCAGCCGGCTTCTGCGCGTCAGCCGGCCGCGTACACGTCCTCGACGTAACGCCCGTCCGCCACCAGCGTGTCGAGCCACCGCTCGGCCGCCGCCTCGTCGGCGCCGGGCGTGCGGTCGCGGTACAGGGCGCGGAACGCCTCGCGCACGCCGGGCGCCATCCGCGAGCCGTCGCCGCAGACGTACACCCGGGCACCGGCGTTCAGCAGCTCCCAGACCTCGTCGGCCTCGGCGGCGATGCGGTGCTGGACGAACATCACCGAGCCCTCGGGGGCCACGCTGAACGCAGGCCGCATCGAGACCGCGCCGGAGGCCACGGCGGCGCAGAGTTCCCCGGCGTGCAGGAAGTCGGCGTCGGGGGCGTCGCAGCCGAAGTAGCAGAGGGCGGGGGCGAGTTCGGCGCCCGCGGCAAGCGCCCTCGTACGGTCGGCGATGGCGCCGCGGAAGGGGGCGAGGCCCGTGCCGGCGGCGACCATGATCACGGGCTCCGGGGCGGTGCTGTCGATCCGGAACACCTCACGGCAGGGCTGGATGCGCGCCAGCACGGTGTCGCCGGGCCGGAGGGCGGCGAGGTGGGTGGAGGCGGTGCCCCGGAAGACGCCCTTGCCCGACCGCGCCGGGGCCTCGAGCACCGAGACCATGAGGTCCACGTGGCCGGGGTCGACGGCGGGCGACGACGAGATCGAGTAGGTGCGCGGGCGCAGCGGGTTGAGCAGATCGAGGAGGAGCGGCCAGTCCAGGGCGCCGCACAGGGCCGGGTGGTCCTCGACCACCTCGACGAGGGTGCGCGGGTCGTCGGTCAGCGCGGCGAGGGCCACCTTCTCCGGCGGGCACGGGTTGGCGTCGGCGAGCGCCGCCAGCTGGTGCGCGGTGGGCCGTCCGTGCAACTCCAGGTGATGTGTGAAAAGTTGGCGCACCGTCAGCGGACGGTCCACGGCGATGCCGTCGCGGCGCGGGCGCGCGGCCCGGATGTCCAGGACGGTGTCGAGGTCCACGCCGAAGGCGGCGGCGGTGCGCTCGACGAGCTCCGGGGCGTTCCCCGGCATCACGGTGATGTGGTCGGCGGTGCGGTAGCCGACACCGTCGGGCAGCGCGAGACGCAGGAACCGCTTGACGCGCGGGTAGCCGGGGGCGGTGAGGTCGTACGCCTCGGTGACCGTCATCGGCACCAGCTCGTGGCGCTCGGCGAGGGTGTCCAGCGGACCGCCGGTCAGGGCGCGGACCTCGTAGGCCGTGCTGGGCTCGGCCGGGGCGGCGGTGGCGTCCGGGTCGCCGTACTGCTCCAGCAGGGCGGTGCGCATCCGGGCGGTGAAGTCGCGGACGGTGCCGGTGAGGTCGCCGGAGGCGTCGGCGGCGGCGCGCTCGGTGAGGCGGGTGGCGCCCAGTTCGGCGAGGCGGGCGTCGACGCGGGTCGGCACGTGCTGGTAGGTGGCGGCCCAGTTGCGGTCGCCGACGCCGAGGACGGCGTACGTCACTCCGGTCAGGTCGGGCGTGCCGTCCAGCCACGCGTGGAAGGCGGTGGCGTCGTCGGTGGGGCGGCCGTTGTACGAGGCGGCCGTGATGATGACGGGCCGGTCGGTGGGCAGGCCGCCGGCGAAGGCGTCCAGGGGCGCGACCTGGGTTTCGCAGCCGAGGGCGGCGGCCGCGTCGGCGAGCTGTGCGGCGAACTCGCGGCAGGTGCCGTAGTTGCTGCCGTGCAGGAGGAGGGCGCCGGTGCCGGGCAGGACGCGGGCGGGGAGGGCGGCCGAGTCCGACGCGGCCTGTGCCGCCTTGGCCGCCGAGCCCGGCAGGGGCGTGTGCATGCGGTCGACCGGGGTGCGCGGGGTGAGGGTCAGGGTGAAGCCCTCGGGCTTAAGGGTCAGGGTCTCCTTGACCGTGAGGGCGTAGTCGGCGTGGTCGTGCAGCCGGTAGCGGTGGACGAGCATCGCCAGCAGCATGGTCGCCTCGTGCAGCGCGAACTGCCGCCCGATGCAGGCGCGTTCGCCGGTGCCGAACGGCTTGAAGGCGTGCACGGGCCGCGCGGCCTCCGCCTCCGCGGTGAACCGGGAGGGGTCGAACAGCTCGGTGTTGTCGCCCCACACCGGCTGGCGGTGCAGCATCGAGGTCATCACGGTGACCGGCTGCCCCGCCTTGAGTGGTATCCGGCCGCCGAGCATCGTGTCCTCGACGGCGCGCCGGGTGAAGGCGGGGGCGGTCGGCCACAGCCGCAGCGCCTCGTTGAGGACCTGCCGGGTGTACGTCAGCCTGCCGACCTCGTCGTACGTCGGCTCGGGGTCCGGGGTGTCGCCCCACAGCGCGTCGGTCTCGCGCTGGACGAGCTGGAGCGCGGCCGGGTGCTTGGCCAGGTAGTACAGGGCGAAGGACATCGCGCTGGAGGTGGTCTCGTGCCCCGCGATCAGGAAGGTGATGACCTGGTTGCGGATGTTGGCGGCGTCGAGCTTGGTGCCGTCGGCCGGGTGCTCGGCGGTGAGCATGAGACCGAGGAGGTCCGCCGCGTCGCTCTGGTCGGTGCCGGCGCGGGAGGCGATGACGTCGTCGACGACCTGGGCGAGGTAGTCGGCGTCGCCGCGGAAGGCCTCGTCGACCGCCGAGTAGTCCTTGCCGGGGACGCGGGCGAGCCGCAGCATGCTCCACTCGAGGCAGCGGACCATCGACTCGACGAAGGGGTGCGGCTCGTCCCGGTCGAAGGAGCCGAAGTCGTAGTCGAATCCGGCGAGTCCGATGGTGTCGAGCGTCATCCGGGTCATGTCGTCGGGGACGTCGACGGCCTGACCGTCCTTCGCGGCGCGGTCCCAGGAGTCGATGAGCCGCCGGGCCACCTTCAGCATCACGGGGTGGTAGGTGCGCATCGAGCCGAGCGCGAAGGCGGGCATGAGGATGTCGTGCGCCTTGGCCCAGTTGGGCTCGTCGTTGTACGCGGTGAACAGCCCGTCGGCGGCGAAGGCCCGCACGTTCTCCAGCGCCGGCGAGATGTGCTTGGCGAACCGCTCCTCGTCGGCGAGGTCCGCCACCAGGTCCGCTTCGGCGACGAACAGCGTGTCCCACCCGTGCAGTCGGCGCACGAGCGCCGGGCCGTGCTCCCGCATCAGCCCCATGACCTGCTGGATCGGGGTGCGGCCGGGGCCGGTGGCGGAGATGTCGACGACGGGGACACCGAGCAGGGTCTCCCCGGCTTCGGGGTGCAACGCGGTGGGAGGCATGGCGCTACAAGGCCTTTCGCGGTACGGAGGGTACTGCGCTCCAGCGTGGTCGACCGGGGACCCCGACCGATACCGGGTGACTACATGATCGCGTAGTGGAAAGTGCCCGCGGGATCTTGCGTTATGCCAGCTCGATGCCGTAGCACCAACGCCCTAGCAGTAGGCTCCGACCTGCACGTTCATGGTCGATGGAGGCGGTGGCCCGGTGCGTTGGGAGGTGCGGACGGCGGCGGGTCCGTCCGAGGCCGTGGTGTGGCGCAATCGTGCCCTCATGGTCTTCGACCGGGTCCCGATGCCCGTCGCCGTGTGCGACGCGCGGGGCATCGTACAACTGGCGAATCCGGCGATGGCCGCCGAATGCGGTGCGACGCCGGGTCAGTTGCGCGGCAGGCAGGTGCTGGAGCTGTTCCGGCCGCAGGAGGCGACGCAGGTGGAACGCATCGTGGAGGCGCTGCGGCTGCGCCACCGGTCGCGGTACCACGTGTCGGTGCGCTGGCAGGCGCCCGACGGCGGCGAGCGGTACGGCGAGCTGATGGCCGACCCGGTGAGCGACACCGTGGAGGACACGCCCGCCCTGCTGGTGATGCTGCGCGTGCTGGGCGAACACGAGCCGCGCGCCGAGCGGCCGGTGCGGGTCACGTCCATGGAGGGCCGGGTGCTGGCGCTGCTCGCCGAGGGCGCCACCACGGCTCGCACCGCGCGCGAACTGGGTCTCACCGCGGACGGCGTCACCTACCACCTGCGGCGTCTGTCGGCCCGCTGGCGCGCGGCGAACCGCACGGAACTGATCGCCCGCGCCTACGCGTTGGGCGTCCTCGCCCCCGGCGTGTGGCCCCCGGCCCTGGCCGCCGCGGAACCCGCCGACACGGAATGACGAAGGGGCCGGACTGCCGACGACCCGGCCCCTTCGGTCAGTCGACAGCTGTCAGTCGGCACGCTGCGCGGTGAGGGTGAACGGTGAGTCGGTGGCCTGCCACGCCTGGAGCACCACGTACGCGGCCCCCGGCGGTATCGCCTTGGTCGACGGGGCAGTGCCCAACTCGGTCGTCCCGGCGAGGTACTTGCAGGACGAGTCGAAGAAGTAGAAGTCCATTCCGGCGTCGGAGTCGTAGCTCACGGTGTGCATGCCGTCGGCGAAGCCCGAGGGGAGCTTGGCGACCCAGGCGTCCGCCCCCTGCGTCGTCGGTTCGGCGTTGCACGTGTCGGTGAACTCGGCGGTGGTCACGCCGGGACGGTACGGCTCGGTGCCGGGCAGGACCAGGACTCCGGCCGCCGGGTTGCCCGCCGCGATGGTGCCCTTCACGGTGAACGGCTGCTCCGGGCTGCTGGGCAGCGGTTCCACGGTCGCGTCCTCGGAGAAGACCTCCAGTTCCGCGAGGGTGGCGTAGGTCTTCGTCTCGCCCTGCACCGAATCGACGTACACGCGGACGTACTTGGCGTTCACCGGGGAGTCCAGCTTCAGCGTCCGGATGTTCAGGTCGGGTGCGACCGGGCGGGGCGACTGGGCGGCGAAGGTGCCGGTCTTCACCGTCTGCCACTGGACGCCGTCGGTCGAGGTCTGCACCGTGAAGTCCTTGGCGGCGTTGAACCTCGGCAGTGAGGTCGGCTTGAGCGCACTGATCCTGATCGAGCTGATGTCCGCCTGCTGGGCCAGCTTGATCGTCGTGTACTGGTTGCCGCCGGAGTTGTACGGCGTGCCCGTGTCCTTGGTCTTCCAGGAGCTGTTCTCGGTGTCGTCGAGCAGGAACTTGGCGGGCAGCGCGTCGTCCTGGCTCGAAGTGTCCTCGACGGAGGCGCCGTTGGCGGTGGAGGCGAGGTTCGGGGCGAGCTTGAAGGTGCGCGCGGTGGCCTGGCCCGCGGTGACGGACACGTCGCGGAAGGTCTGGATGCCGTAACCGGGCGCCTGGATGGTGAGGGTGTAGTCGCCGTCGGTCATCGGGGCGGTGAAGCCGCCCTGTGCGGTGGTCTTCGCCAGTGGGCTCACCCGCGCCTCGAACTCGCCCACGACGATCCGGGCGCCCTCGATGGGCTTGCCGGTGGCGGCGTTGACGACGGAGCCGGTCAGGGTGCCGTTGCGGGACGGCGAGGCGTGGTCGAAGGCCGGCACCGGGTTGGTGTCGTCGCTGTCGACGGTCGACGCGGACCGGCCCGCGCCGCGCTTGGCGAAGACCGACCAGATGGTGTCGGTGTTGTCGCCGTGGTAGCGCAGGGCGTCGGCAGCAAGGATGGCGTCGCGCATGTCGAGCACGGACGGCGACGGGGGCGACAGCGGCAGCGCGTCGGTCACCAGGTGCTCGGCGACGTCGCTGCCGCCCTGCTCGCCGTAGCGGGCGACGAGCGCCTTGCGCAGGTCCCACAGCGTGGCGGTCCAGAACTCGCCGTCGGCGTGCACCTCGGGGCCGGTCAGGTCGTAGCCGAAGTCGCCGTAGTTCAGCGGGTTGTGGTCGTAGTCCCAGTTGCGGATGCCGCGTTCGGTGTTCCCGGTGGCGTACGGGGCGACGACCGGCTTGTCGGTCAGGCCCTCCCGGTAGAGGTGGTCGAGGGCGTACCAGTCGCCCCAGCCCTCCCCCATCGAACCGGACTGCTGCCCGCCGAGCGAGCCGAGGCCGCCGCCGCCGGTGTAGCGGTTGGTCAGGCCGTGCGAGTATTCGTGCTGGATGACCGACTCGTCGAAGTCGCCGTCCGAGTACGGTCCTTCGAAGGAGTCGTTGATCGGCTCCCACAGGTACATGCTGCTGAACGAGGGGATGCCGTCGGGCAGCGTGAGCATGTTGGCGTTGTCGCGCCCGAGGTAGGTCGGTGAGCCGCCGCTGAGCGCGCCGGAGTGCACCAGGCCGCTGACCGGGTCGCCGCCGTTGCCGCCCTTGCCGTTGTTGTCGACCTGGAAGTTGCCCGCGGTCTCGGTGAACCCGAGCTCGTAGTACTGATCGTGGATCCGGTTGTGCTGATAGAAGAGGTTGGTCACCGCGGGGTCGCGGTCGAGGACGTAGGAGGGCGGGAGCGTGGCGCCTTGGGTACGGCCCCAGTTGTCGGTGTAGGCGTAGTTGAACCGGGAGGTCGCGCTGACCGGGCGGTTGAGCTGGTCGGTGGGCGCGAGCGGCGCCGTGTACTGGGCGAATGTGTTGGCGTTGTTGCCGAGCGTCGTCGGGCCGGGCAGTCCGGCGATACCGGTCGGGTCGACCCAGCCGGAGGGTGACTCGGCGGTCGGGCCGAAGCTCTTGACCACGGGGGTGCCGCCCTTGGGCGCGCCGGGGTAGTTCTCGTACACCGTGCCCTCGGAGCCGGGCGCGCTGTCGTAGTCGACCAGGCTGTGCTGCAGGAGCTTCTCTCCGGTGGCGGCGTCGATCACGACGTCGTACGCCTCCGACAGGCTCTTGACGAAGAGCACGCTGTAGGCGGGCCGGGCCCCGTCCACCGTCGGGAAGGCGATCTTCATGACGCGCTGGGAGTCGCCGAACGGCCCGGCGTTGAACACGGTGTAGCCGGCCTGGACGTCGCCGGTGGCCTTCGCCACGTAGTCGGCGCCGGGCGCCAGGTCGCCGACGACCTTCGTGAGGGCGTCCGTCGCCGACTTGGTGAACCCGGCCAGCAGTCCGCCGCCGCGCACCGGGTCACCGGCGTAGGACAGCACCCGGCCGTCCTTGGTGACGGAGACGATCAGAGTGCCGCCGTGCACGGCACGTACGCCGTCGAAGGTCTGCTGGAAGGTGATGACCCGCGCGCCGGTTCCGGGCAGTTCGTGGTCGCGGGTGATGTCGAGGGCTGCGACCTCGGCGCCGGTCAGCCCGAACAAGGCGCGTCGGTCGTCGAGCCAGCGGCGGGCCGTGTCGGCGGCGGACCCGGATCGCGGGTCGCTCAGATAGCCGCCGGGGACGCGCAGCGAACGCGGGGTGCCGGTCAGGTGGTTCCAGGTCACGCGCGGGGCGCCGGCGGGGGCGCCGCTCGCGTCGAACAGCGCGGAGAGCGCGTCGAGTTGGGCCTTGGTCGGTTGGACGAGGCGGTCGAGGCCCTGCCGGGAGTCGAACTCCTCGGGCGGGTTGTCTCCGGCCGGGGCGACGCCGGGTCTTGCGGTCGAGGACAGGAGCGGGGACACCCCTGTGGGGAGGGTGTGGGCGATGGCAGGTGTCGCACTGATGCAGGCGGCGGTCAGCGCGATCGCGATGATCTGGAGTCGGCGCATGTGGGGGTGTCCTTCCAACAGCGGGGCACCGAGCGGGACAGGGAGGGGTTGTACGCCGTGGGGAGTGGCTGTCACCAGAAAAGTGCACGGCACGGGGGGTGTGAACTGCAGTAACTGCACATATGTTTGTCACGTGACTGGTCATGCACATGGTCGGCACGTGGCCGGGTCCTATGTGGCCTCGGCGGCCGCGCACGTGTCGCCCGAGATCCGTGAGACGTTGCAGCACGCCGAGGCGATCGGGCTGCGCGGTGATCCGGACGCGGCGCTCATGCGGCTGGCCGCGCTGCCGGCGAGCGCGCAGGACGCGCAGCAGGACCGGGTGGCCGTCGCCGAGTTGGCGGCGCTGCTGATGCGCTGGGGCGGTGACGCCCAACTCGCCCGCCGGATCTGTGACCGGGCGATCGAGACGGCCACCGAGTCCGCCGTACGCGCGAAACTGCTGCTCGCCCGCGCGCGGGCGTCCGAGGGAGACGAGGCGGAGCGGTTCCAGGTGCGGGCGCTCGGCGAGTTCACCGCGGCCCGCGACGTACGGGGCCGTGCGCTGGCCCTCGGCAGGATGGCCTTTCCGACCGAGAGCACCGAGGGCCCGTCCAACGCGCACCGGGCCCGGCTGGGCCGACAGGGGCTGGAGCTGGCGATGCGCAGCGGCGACCCCTATGTCATCGCACTGTGCGCCGGTCATCTCGCGGTCTGCGAGACGTATCTGGGTAGGCGGGGCGCGCTGCGCAGATGGCAGCAGGTGGCCGCGCTGCTGCCGCCGGGGCTCGACGCCTCGACGGCGGAGATGGCGGCGACCCATCACATCAACTGGGCGATCACGGCAGCGGCGTTCGGCGACTACGCGCAGGCGCACCGGGCGCTGCGCGAGGGCCGCTCGACGGCGTACGCCTCGTCGTGGCTCCGCACCTTCGACGCGATCCAGGCATGGATCCTGGTCCGCGCCGGTGAACTGGACCGCGCGACCGAACAGGCCCGCCTGATCGATGACGGACCGCGGCACTGGGCGTCCTCCGTCGCGGAGATGGTTCCGGCGGCGTGTGCGTTCGAGCGGAGCGGCCGGCTTCCCGCGGTCGACGGGGACGGCACGCTGTCCCTGCTCACGGCCGCGGGCTGCCACGAGCTGGGGCACTGGTGGCTGGCGCTCGGCGCCCGCGTCCGCGCGGCGCGCGCCGAGCCGTCGCCGTGCCGGGACCTGCTGCCCGCGCTCGCCGAGGTCCGGCGCAAACGGCTCCGCTTCGGCTGGGAGGACGTGCTGCTGGCACTCGCCGAGATCGATCCGCGTCTGGCCGCGCGGGAGGCCGCGGCACTGGAGAAGCTGTGGCCCGCCGGACCGCGGGCCCGGGCGATCCGGCTGTTCGTAGAAGGGCTGACCGCCCGGCGCGGCGGCTACCCGCGGCTGCGGCAGGCGGCGGAGCTGCTGGCCGCCCTGCCCGAGCCGATCACCGCGGGCCGGGCCTTCCACGCGGCGGCCCGGGTGGCGCCCACCGTCGTCGAGGGGAACGCCCTGCGTGTCCGGGCGATCGAGCTGCTGGAGCCGGTCGGTGCCGAGCGGTCGCTCGCGGCGGTCGTACGGGACCGGAGACTGCACCGCGGGCCGGAGCGGGTCCGGGTGCCCCAGAGCCAGCGGCACCAGCCGCACGCGGGGCTGACACCGCGCGAGCACGAGGTGGCGGTGCTCGCCGCCAAGGGGTTCACCGCGCAGGAGATCGCGGACGCGCTGGGCATCGCCCTGGGCACGGCCCGCAATCACCTGATGAGCGTACGGGGGAAGTTCGGCGGCATCCCCAAACGCATGCTGGCGCGGCTGCCGGCCGACGAACGCCACGGGTAGACCTGGGCGGCACGGTGTCGGGACGCAGGGCACGGCTTGCGGACCGACCCCGGCACACAAAGGGTGTAAGGGGGATGTTGGACGCGTCGGTGGAACGGGAACAGGCCCAAGGTGCCAGACCTACGGAAGTGGACCGCGGAGCTGAAGGGCTTCCTGAGGCGGTTGCTGAGGCTCCGATGGGACCCCGTGGTCGATCAGACGCTGCGGTCGGCCACCGCCGCGACGATCGCGTACGTCATCGCGCTGCGGCTGAGCCCCGAGCCCGCCCCGCTCACCGCGCCCCTGACCGCCCTGCTCGTCGTCCAGGTCACCCTGTACGCCACGATCACCAACAGCTTCCGCCGGGTGAACGCCGTGGTGGCCGGGGTCCTGGTCGCCATCGCCTTCAGCCTGCTGGTGGGGCTGACCTGGTGGAGCCTGGCCCTGCTGATCGTGGCCGCGCTGACCGTGGGGCACCTGGTGCGGGTCCGGGAGTACGTGGCCGAGGTGGCGATCAGCGCGATGCTGGTACTCGGGGTCACCACCATCGGGAGCACGGCCTGGGCACGGATCGTGGAGACGCTGATCGGCGCCGTCGTCGGGCTCTGCTGCAACCTGCTGATCGCTCCCCCGGTCTGGGTGGACGAGGCCGGGCAGTCGATCGAGGGGCTGGCGCGCCGGGTGCGGCAGCTGATGCTGCGGCTCGGCGAGCAGGCCGCGGGACAGACCCCGTGGCAGCAGGCGGCCGAGCGGCTGCACGAGGCGCGCCGGCTCGACCACGCCATCGTCGAGGTGGACGCGGCGCTGCGGCAGGCCGAGGACAGCATGCGGCTCAATCCGCGCGTGCGCGAGGGCCTGCTGCGCCG
Organism: Streptomyces sp. NPDC046805; assembly: GCF_040645355.1. NCBI lineage: Bacteria > Bacillati > Actinomycetota > Actinomycetes > Kitasatosporales > Streptomycetaceae > Streptomyces > Streptomyces sp. NPDC046805. The sequence continues at coordinate 102,019 of NZ_JBEYYC010000022.1, forward strand.
GGTGGTGCTGCGGACGGGCCTGGACACGCTGGAGATCTGCACGGTCGTGCTGCGGGTGCTGGCCCGCACGTTCACGGACCTGGCGAAGGCCCGCGATCCCGAGGCGCTGTTCCCGCCGGAGGCGGGCGCGGCCGTCCAGCAGCTGCTGGCCGAGATCGGCGACGCGGTGGTCAGCTTCGCGGTGCTGGTCACCACCGACGTGGCCGCCAGCGCGGACTCGGCCGAGGAGCGGCTGTCCGCCGAGCTGCACGCGGCGGCGGGAACCCGGGACAAGCTGGCGCTGCTGCTGCGGGACGAGGCTGAGCACGACCCCCACTACTGGCAGCTGCTCGGCGCCGTCCTGACCGAGGTGAACCGGGTCATCGACGAGCTCGCCATCGAGCACCGCTCGCGTCGCCTCCTGGAGGAGCTGGACCGGGTGTCCCGTGCCCAGCGCGCGCGGCTGCCCTGGCTGGTGTGGCTGCGCGAGCACCTGGGCGTGCCGGAGCGGCTGCGCCGGAACCACTCGGACACCAACAGGCGTTCTTCGTGAGGGAATGTTCGTGAGGGAACGTACGGACGAGCGAGGGGAGCGCGCGGATGACCGACACGGCCGTACGGATCGAGGGGAACACGCTGCGGCTTCCGGGCGGCGTGGCGGTGCGGTTCGTGCGCACCCTGCGGCTGCCCGAGAAGGGCACGCACCCGTTGCCTCCGGGGCTGGGCGATTTCCCGGTCCGGCGGGTGGCCGACCACGCGGACACGGTGCCGCGGGAGTGGCGGGCGCGCGGCGGCGTGATACTGCCGGTGTATCTGCGCGAGGCGATGTGGCTGAGCTTCACGGGCTCGACGGAGCCGGCCGCGCTGCAGGTCGGGGTGGGCAAGGTGTGCGCGGTGTCGGGCAAGCGGTGGAGCGACCGGCTGTCCCGGAAGCCGCAGAACTACGTCGTCCTGCCCCGGCAGCCCTGGCTCGACGGCATCAACTCCGGCGAGGGGACGGTCCGCCAGTTCGTGGCCGCGCCGCTGGGCCTCGGCGCCACGGTGGAGGGACAGGTCACGGGCGAGGAGGTCTGGGGCGGCGTACAGCTGCAGTCGTTCCCGCTGAAGGAGGGCCCGCTCGCCGCGTGGCGCGAGGAGCAGCGGGCACGGCGGGGGCCGCTGCGGGGGGCCGGGCCGAGCGGTGGATACGGCGGCCCGCTGCCCGCGGGCTCCCCCATGGCCATGGCGGTACCGGCCGCGGCGCCCGCGCAGCGGCGCCGGGGCGCGGCGATGGGGCTCGGCGTCGGCGGCTCGATGCGCCAGGAGGTCCACCGGGACGACCGGCCGCCGAAGCACTGGGCGGACCGGCCCGCGGGGCGGGTGTTCGTGCATCTGGTGACGCCGCCGGAGTGGCGCCGCATCACGGGCGAGGCTCCTCCGCCGTCGCCGGTGGACCGGGCGTCGTACACCAGCGCGGGACTGCCTTGGTACGACTACTACGACGAGGACGCCGAGGACGTCGCCCCCACCGGTGCCCTGGACGCGGTCCAGCCGGTCGGCGACTGGCTCGGCGACGACCTCGACCCTTGGCATGAGCCGTCGCCGGACCAGGTGAGGCCGCTGAAGGACGCACCGGGCAAGCCGGTCGAGGACGGCGACTGGTAGCCGCGGACGACTGCCGCGCCCTGGGCAACCTCCCCCGCTGTCTTTGCACATGGGGGTCGCGCCACGCCAAGGTGGGCTGTCACGACCGTGACAGCCGACGACCTGAGGTGCGGGCATGGACAGCGGTGCGGCGGCGGAGAGCGGCGGCTGGAGCAGGCGCCGGTTCATCGGGGCCCTGGCGGGAACCGCCGCCGTGCTGGCGCTTCCCGCACCGGCGCCGCCGGCCGCCGGGCGAGGGGAGTCACGGGCCGCCGCACGGCCGGAGACCCGGCCGCGGCCCCCGCGCGAGCGGTCCGGCTCCCCCCCCTCTACCTGGGCACCTACACCTCCGCCGAGGGCGGCGGCACCGGCATCGGCCTGGCGGCGTACGGCCCGGCGACGGGCCGTATCACCGGATCCGGCATCCTCACGGGCGTCGCCGACCCGTCGTATCTCGCCGTGCACCCCAACGGCCGCACCCTGTACGCGGTGGACGAGCGCGCGGACGGGGGCGTGACCGCCGTCCGCCTGGCCGACCGGCGGGTGCTCGGCACGCGAAGCACCGGCGGAGCGGCCCCCTGCCATCTGTCCGTGCACCCCACCGGGCGGTGGCTGCTGAGCGCCAACTACCAGTCGGGCAGCGTGGCCGTGCATCCGATCGACCCCTCGGGCGCCATCGGGCCACACACCGATCTGGTCACGCACTCCGAACCGCCGCCCGGGCCGGGCCAACAGGGCCCGCACGCGCACCAGTTCGTCACCGGTCCCGGCGGCGCCCATGTCCTCGCGGTCGACCTGGGCACCGACGCCGTCTACACCTACCGCCTGGACCAGGCGAGGGGCACGCTCACCGAGACCGGCCGGGCGCACACCCGGCCGGGCGCGGGCCCGCGCCACCTCACGTTCCATCCGGGCGGCCGGTTCGCCTACCTGGCCAACGAGGTCGACAACACGATCGTGGTCTGTGCGTACGACCGGTCCACCGGACGCCTGACGATCGGCCGGCCGCAGTCCACGGGCACCGGCCCGGGCACAAGTTACCCGGCCCAGATCCTGGTCACGGCGAACGGCGGGTACGCCTACCTCGCCAACCGGGGCGACAACAGCCTCACCCGGTACGCCGTCGAGGCGGACGGCGCCCGGCTGCGGCTGCTGGACACCGTGCCGGTCGCCGGGGACTTCCCCCGGCAGATCGCCTTCTCACCGGACGAGCGGCTGCTGTTCGCGGCCAACCAGCGCTCCGGCACGGTGAGTGTGTTCCACGTGGACGCGCGCAGCGGTGAACTGCGGCTCGCGGGCGAGCCGTTCGCCTCACCGGTCGCGGTTTGCGCGCTGCCGCTGTAGGCCTCGGGGACACATCGGGCCGCTCGCCCGCTCCAGGAGCACGTGCATGCGCTCGGTGAGCTGGGCCATGTCGTCGGCGGGCGTGTGGAACGGCAGGCGTACGTCGCCGTGCGTGCGGGTGCGCTCGATGCGCAGGGTCAGCCCGTGCCGGTCCACGGCGAGCGGCCGGACCCGGACGGCGCCGTGCAGACTGCCGGGCTCGACCAGCCGCGTGAGCCGGTCGACGGCGTCGGGATGGGCGTCGGCGAGGTGCGTCAGCAGCCGGGCCTCGGCGCCGGCCAGCGGGTCGGGCGCGGCGCCGGCGAACGCGTCGAGGGGGACGACGGCGGTACCGGACGCCTCGCGGAGCACCACCCGGGTGGCGTGAAAAGTGAGGTGACCGTCCTCGGGGGTGAACCGGCCGGCGAGCCAGAGGCGGGCGCGGATCCGGTGCCGTACGGGGACGGGCGCGACGTCGGCGAACTCCAGCACCGCGGACGGCTCCCCGCGCGGCGCACAGACCGCCGCGGCGAGCAGAGCGCTGTCCTCGGGCATGTGCAGGAGCACCCGGCCGTCCTCGGTCACGGTGTGCGCGGCGACGTGCTCCTCACGGCCGCCGTCCACGGTCACCGCGCAGGACCATGCGGCGGCGAGCACCGTGCGGGCCCGTTCCGCCGCGCCGGACACCGCTGTGCAGGGCTGACCGTCACCCATGCTGTCACCCATCCCGAAACCTCCCTAGGTAAGCCTTGCCTAACTTATCGGAGATCGGAGCGTGCGCCAATCACGGGGTGGTGCGTCAGCGGCCACGGCGGCGCCGTCAGGCGATGACCCCGAGCAGCGCCCGCGCGCACAGGTCCCGGACCTGCTCCCGGGTCAGGCCCGAGCCGCGCAGCCACTCGAGGCAGACGGCCGTGGTGAAGGCCAGCCAGCCGCGCACGGCCAGGCGGACGTCGGGGCGGTCCTCGAAGAGCGGCCCGAACTCGGGGTCGGCGCCGAGGGCGGCCAGGATCTGGCGCTCCTGGGCGGCCAGGGCCTGCTGATAGACGCGGCGCACCGTCTGGTCGCCCGCCGCGTCGGCGCGATGGAAGGCGCGGTAGCCGTGGGCGTGGGCCTCGACGTACGCCAGATACGCGTCGAGGCCGGCCGTGAGCTGCTCGCGCACCGGGACGCCGGGATCGGCCGCGGTCATGCGCAGCATCCGCTCGCTCTCGCGCTCGACGACGGCCGCGAAGAAGTCCCGTTTGGTCGGGAAGTAGTGGTACAGCAGCCCGCGGGAGACGCCCGCGATCTCGGCCACCTGCTCGATCCACACGTCGTCGTACGGACTCTCCGAGAACAGCCTGGCCCCGACCGACAGGAGCTGCTCCCGGCGCTCACCGGTGCTGAGTCTGCGGCGGGTGCGCGCGCCCTCGTTCGCGGCCATGTCCGCACTGTACTTGACGCCGATTCCACAGCAGGACCAGACTGAAACCAGTTATTGAACTCACGTACAACACGTCCGGGTTCATTCATGCGCCACACGTTCAACAGCCAGCTGGATCAAGGGAGATCGCGCCATGGCGGAGACGACCGCGGGGGCGGCCACGACCACGAGGACGACGGCCGCGGACGGCCTGCCGAAGGGGTTCCGCGGCGCCGAGCAGGGCTGGCCCGAACTGCGCCGCATTCCGCATCCGTCGCACCGGCTCCCCTTCCTCGGCGACGTGGTCGGCGTCAACCGGCGCACCCCGCTGCAGGACTCGCTGCGCATCGCGCGCAGGCTCGGCCCGATCTTCCGGCGCAGGGCGTTCGGCAAGGAGTTCGTGTTCGTGTGGGGCGCACCGCTGGTGGCCGACATGGCGGACGAGTCCCGGTTCGCCAAGCACGTGGGCCTCGGAGTCGCCAACCTGCGGCCGGTCGTCGGTGACGGGCTGTTCACGGCGTACAACCACGAGCCCAACTGGCAGCTGGCGCACGACGTCCTGGCCCCCGGCTTCAGCCGCGAGGCCATGCAGGGCTACCACGCGATGATGCTGGACGTGGCGGAGCGGCTGACCGACCACTGGGACCGGGAGCAGGCGGCCGGGCGCGCGGTGGACGTGCCCGGCGACATGACCAAGCTGACCCTGGAGACGATCGCCCGCACCGGATTCGGGCACGACTTCGGGTCGTTCGAGCGCGATCGCCCGCACCCCTTCGTGAGCGCGATGGTGGGCACGCTCACCTATGCGCAGCGCCTCAACACCGTGCCCGGACCGCTCGCCCCGCTCCTGCTGCGCGACGCCGGCCGCCGCAACGCCGCCGACATGGCCCGCCTGAACAGCACGGTCGACGACGTCGTACGGACCCGGCGCGACTCCGGCGGCGGGGACGGGGACCTGCTCGACCGGATGCTGGAGACGGCCCACCCGGAGACCGGGGAGCGGCTGTCGCCGGAGAACGTCAGGCGGCAGGTGATCACCTTCCTGGTGGCCGGGCACGAGACCACCTCGGGGGCGCTCTCCTTCGCCCTGCACTACTTGGCCCAGCACCCGGAGGTGGCCGCGCGCGCCCGCGCCGAGGTGGACCGCGTCTGGGGCGACACGCCCGCTCCCGGCTACGACCAGGTCGCCAAGCTGCGCTACCTGCGCAGGGTCCTCGACGAGTCGCTGCGGCTGTGGCCGACCGCGCCCGCCTTCGCCCGTGAGGCGCGGCAGGACACGGTGCTGGCCGGGGACCATCCGATGCGCCGCGGCGGCTGGGCACTGATCCTCACGCCGATGCTGCACCGCGACCCCGAGGTGTGGGGCCCGGACGCCGAGCGCTTCGACCCGGACCGCTTCGAGGCGAAGGCCGTACGCGGCCGTGCCCCGCACACCTTCAAGCCGTTCGGGACCGGGGCCCGGGCCTGCATAGGCCGCCAGTTCGCCCTGCACGAGGCGACGCTCGTCCTCGGCCTGCTGCTGCGCCGGTACGACCTCACGCCCGACCCCGGCTACCGGCTGCGGGTGACCGAGCGGCTGACCGTCATGCCGGAGGGACTACGCCTGCACCTGGAGCGCCGCCCGGCGCCGGCTCCCGTGCCGCACGCCCCCGACACCGCCGCGTCAGTGGCCGGCTGCCCAGTGCACGGGGCGGGTGACTGACCCCGGCAGCCGGGTGCCCGAGCCGCCCCGGGCCGCGTCGACCTGGGGCCGGGTCAGGAAGAAGGCGCCGGTCAGGTCGGCGTCGGTGAGGTCGGCGTCGCGCAGGTCGGCGCCGAGCAGGTCCGCGTCGCGCAGATCGGCCCCGGTCAGATCGGCGGCGATGAGACAGGCACCGCGCAGGCTGACACCGCGCAGGTCGGCCCCCTTGAGGCGGCCGCCGGCAAGGTCGGCGCCCCGGCGGTCCTTCCTCTTCCCGCGGACGGCCTTCCGCGCCCGTTCGCTCGCACGCTCCAGGAGCACACCGACGCCCTGCCGGTGCGCGGCCACGTCCAGGGCGGCCAACTCCTCGGGGGTCTGCCGGGTGAGCCGCTCGGTCCGCTCCAGGGCCGCGCGCATGTCGGGGTGCAGGGAGCGGGCGGCGGGCAGGTCCAGCGCCTCGGTCAAGTACCAGAGGATCTCGTGCAGTTGGCGCATGACCGGAAACACGTCGAACATGCGGCGGGCATGCTCCCTGCCCCCGGTGCGCCAGTCCTGTCCGCCGAAGGTGTGCTGCGAGACCTGCTGTCCGGCGCCGAAACAGTCGTAGACGGTGCAGCCGTTGAAGCCCCGCTGCCTCAACTCGGCGTGGATGCCGCACCGGTGGTCGCCCCGGAGGTTCGGGCAGGGCTTTCCCGCGGGCTTGTCGAGCGCGAAGTCCGACGCGGCGAAGGGCAGCGCGACGCAGCACAACCCGAAGCAGCGCGCGCAGTCGCCGCGCAGATCCAGCCGTACGGCTGTCCGATCAGGCATGAGGGCAGCGTACTGAACTGCTCCCTCCACCCCGCGGCCGCGGTGCGCGAGCCGCCCCACGCTCGTGACAAGCCCGCATGTCAGGAGGCAGGGTCCAACGGCAGATCGAGCCGGCTCAACCGCTCCGTGTCGGCCAGGATGTACATGCCGGTGATCCGGCCGTCGGCGACCGTGACGGCCATGACCGACAGCGGACGTCCCTCGGGCGCGGTGACGGCGCCCAGCGCGCCGTTGACCAGCGCGAAGCGGACGAATTTTGCGAACTGCCGGAAGGCGAAGGCGTTTTCGGCCACCGCGCGCGCCCCGTGCACCACCTTGGACACGGCGGCGCCCCGCACCAGCGTGCCCGCGTCGACGCGCAGCACCGCGTCCGGGTGGAGCAGCGCGACCAGCGCCTCGAAGTCACCGGCACGGGAGGCGGCGAGGAAGGCGCCGAGGACCTCGCGCTGCCGTCCGAGGTCGGGGTCGGCCGACGGCGTGGCGCCCTGGACCCTGCGGCGGGCCCGGCTGGCGAGCTGCCGCGTCGCCGCCGAGCTGCGCTCCACGATCGGCGCGATGTCGTCGAACGGCACCGCGAACATGTCGTGCAGCACGAACGCCAGCCGCTCGTCGGGCCCCAGCGTCTGAAGGACGACGAGGAGAGCGAGCCCCACCGAGTCCGCCTGGAGCACCCCCTGCTCCGGGTCGGCCTGCGAGAGGGGCCGGATCACCGGGTCCGGGACGAACGTGTCCTCCATCGGCTCCTCACGCCGCGCGGTCCGCGCCCGCAGCATGTCGAGGCAGACCCGGCCGACCACGGTGGTCAGCCAGCCGCCCAGGTTCTCGATGGCGTCCGCGTCGCTGCGGCTCAGCTTCAGCCACGCCTCCTGCACGGCGTCGTCCGCCTCGGCGAGCGAGCCGAGCATCCGGTAGGCCACAGCGCGCATCTGCCCGCGGTGCTCCTCGAAGCGGTCGGCGAGGACGTCCCTGTCGGTCATGCTGGATCGCCTCCCGTCATGCTGGATTACGCGCCGAACAGTTCGAAGGCGACCGCGGGCCTCCCCCCGAAGCGTTCGCCGGCGGCCCTGGCGGTCTTGGCCAGGAAGTCCCGTGCGTACGCCTCGGGGTCCGCGGCCGAGTCGGCCAACGCCCCCAGATAGGTGCGATGTTCGAGAAGCGAGCGGACCGCCCGCTCCAGGCCGGGCGTCGCGTCCAGCGCGTGGGTCGCCCTGTCGGATCCGGCGACGGCGACCCAGCGCACCCCGTTCCAGGGTGCCAACCCCTGGGCGGCGAGTTCGGCGAAGATCCAGCGGTTGCCGGCGTCGGCGGCGGCGTCCAGGGTGGCGCGGCCGACGGCGACGTGGTCGGGAGTGTTCCAGGCGACGCCGTTCCAGGTGTCGCGGTGGTTGAGGGTGATGACGAGTTCGGGTCGGTGCCGGCGGATCGCGGCGGCGATGTCGCGGCGCAGCGCGGTGCCGTACTCGACGACCCCGTCCCGGTGGTCGAGGAACTCCACGACCGAGACGCCCACGGCCGCCGCGCTCGCCCGCTGCTCCCGCTCGCGCAGCGGGCCGCACACCGCCGGGTCCAGCGTGTCGATGCCCGCCTCCCCGCGGGTCGCCAGCACATAGGCGACCTCGCGGCCCGCCTCGGTCCAGGCGGCGACCGCCGCGGAGCAGCCGTACTCGAGATCGTCGGGGTGGGCCACCACGGCCAGGGCCCGCCGCCAGTCGTCGGGCATGGGCCGCAGCGGGGCGGCCTTCGGCTCGGTCATGAGGGCAGGCTATGCCGCCGTACCGCTCTCGCAACTCCTTTTGCCCCGCGGCCGCTGTTCGAGGGCGGCGGGGTCTCCCCTCAGACGCCTCCACGGCCTACGCTGCGATCATCCGGTGATCGACGACAAGGAGCCGCGATGCGTGTCGCCCTCTTTCTGACCTGCGTCAACGACACGCTGTATCCCGACACGGGCCGTGCCGTCGTGAGACTGCTGACCAGGCTGGGCGTCGACGTCGACTTCCCGATGGCCCAGACGTGCTGCGGGCAGGCGCACTACAACACCGGGTACCGACACGAGGCGGAGCCCCTGGCGCGGCGGTTCGCCGAGGTCTTCGGAGAATACGAGGCGATCGTCACGCCGTCCGGCTCGTGCGGGGCGATGGTGCGCGAGCTGTATCCGCGGCTGGGCGAGCGGGCGCGGGCCGAGGGGCGCGGGGAGGCGGTGGCCGCGGCGCTGGCGCCGGTGGTTCCGAAGACGTACGAGCTCACGGAGTTCCTGGTGGACGTGCTGGGGGTGACGGACGTCGGGGCGTACTACCCGCACACGGTGACGTACCACCCGACCTGCCACGGCCTGCGCGCCCTCGGCCTCGGCGACCGGCCTCGGCGGCTGCTGCAGGCCGTGAAGGGGCTGGAGCTGGTGGAGTTGCCGGGGGCCGAGGAGTGCTGCGGCTTCGGCGGGACCTTCGCGCTGAAGAACCCGGACGTGTCGGCGGCGATGGGCGCGGACAAGGTGCGCAACGCCGAGTCGACGGGCGCCGACGTGCTGTGCGCCGCCGACAACTCCTGTCTGATGCATATCGGCGGCACGATGACCCGGCTCGGTACGGACATGCGGCCGGTGCACATCGCGGAGATCCTGGCGAGCACGGAGGAGGAGCCGACCGTATGAGTGGGACGTTCGTGGGGATGCCGGCCTTTCCCCGGGCCGCGCACGAGGCCGTCAACGACACGACCCTGCGCGGCAATCTGCGCCACGCGACGCACACCATCCGCGCCAAGCGGGCGAAGGCCGTCGCGGAGGTGTCCGACTGGGCGGACCTCCGGGAGGCGGGCCGGCGGATCAAGGACCACACGCTGCACCATCTCGACCACTATCTGGAGCAGTTGGAGGCGTCGGTCACCGCCGCGGGCGGCACCGTCCACTGGGCCGCCGACGCCGACGAGGCCAACCGGATCGTGGCGCAACTGGTCAAGGAGACCGGCGAGTCGGAGGTCGTCAAGGTCAAGTCGATGGCCACGCAGGAGATCGGGCTCAACGAGGCGCTCCTCGAGGAGGGAATCCACGCCTACGAGACCGATCTCGCCGAGCTGATCGTGCAGTTGGGCAAGGACCGCCCCTCGCACATCCTGGTCCCGGCCATCCACCGCAACCGCAGCGAGATCCGCGACATCTTCCGCTCCGAGATGAGCGCATGGGGCCGCCCGGCCCCCGAGAATCTGACCGACACACCCGCCGAACTCGCCGAGGCCGCCCGGCTGCACCTGCGCGAGAAGTTCCTGCGGGCCAAGGTCGGCATCTCCGGCGCCAACTTCATGGTCGCCGAGACCGGAACGCTGGTGGTCGTGGAGTCCGAGGGCAACGGCCGGATGTGCCTCACCCTCCCCGAGACACTGATCTCGGTCGTCGGCATCGAGAAGATCGTGCCTACCTGGCGTGACCTGGAGGTGTTCCTCCAGACCCTCCCCCGCTCCTCCACGGCCGAGCGCATGAACCCGTACACGTCGATGTGGACGGGCACCACGGACGAGGACGGCCCGAAGGCGTTCCACCTGGTCCTCCTCGACAACGGCCGCACCGACACGCTCGCCGACGAGGTCGGCCGCCAGGCCCTGCGCTGCATCCGCTGCTCGGCGTGCCTCAACGTCTGCCCGGTGTACGAGCGCGCGGGCGGCCACGCCTACGGCTCGGTCTACCCCGGCCCGATCGGCGCCATCCTCAGCCCCCAACTCCGGGGCACCGACAGTGAGATCGACGCCTCGCTGCCGTACGCGTCCTCGCTCTGCGGGGCTTGCTACGAGGTGTGCCCGGTGGCCATCGACATCCCGGAGGTGCTGGTGCATCTGCGGGAGCGGGTCGTGGAGGGCGGCCAGGTGATACGGCAGGGCAACAAGGTCGTGCTGCAACCGGCGAAGGGGCACGCCGCCGAGCGTGCGGCCATGCGGGCGGCGCGCTGGGCGTTCACGCACCCGGGAGCCCTGCGTACCGGCCAGCGGCTCGCCTCCCGCACCCGCCACCTGCATCCCCGTACGCTGCCCGGCCCCGGCAAGGCCTGGAGCGGCACGCGGGACCTGCCCGCCGTACCGAAGGAGCCGTTCCGCGACTGGTGGCAGCGCACCGACGGCGGGAAGAAGGGAACCAAGTGAGCAGCAGGGACCGGATTCTGGGCCGGGTGCAGCGGGCGCTCGCGGACGTACGGCGGGGACCGGGCGACACTCCCCCAGTGCCTGAACGGCCTGGGAGGGACCCCCAGTACGAGCAGGCCGTACCCCGGGACTATCTACGGCAGCACGGTGACCGGAGCGTCGCCGAGACCGTGGAGCTGCTGGCCGAGAACCTGGCGGACTACCGGGCGATCGTCCACCGCTGCCAGGCGGGCGAACTGGCCGCCGTGATCGCCCGGTTGCTGGCCGACCGGAGGTCGCAGAGCGTGCTGGTGCCGCCCGGTCTTGACGAGGGGTGGCTGGCATCCGCAAAGGTCACACAGGTCGCCGACCGTCCGGAGAGCACCCCGCACGAGCTCGACCGGGTCGACAGCGTGGTGACGGCGTGTGCGGTCGCCGTCGTCGAGACCGGCACCATCGTCCTGGACGCGGGACCCGACCAGGGCCGCCGCCGCATCACCCTCGTCCCCGACCACCACATCTGCGTGGTCCGCGCCCCCGACCAGGTCGTCTCCTCCGTCCCGCAGGCCCTCGAACGCCTCGACCCCACCCGCCCGTTGACCTGGATCTCGGGCCCGTCCGCGACCAGCGACATCGAACTGGACCGGGTGGAGGGGGTGCACGGGCCGCGCACGCTCGAAGTGGTTCTGGTGGAAAGCGAATACTGACCGGACGGCCCCTGTTAGCTTCGTTCCCGACGACGGGGGACGGTCGGGTATGCGATGAGCCGGACAGACAAGCGGCATCAACTCGCCATGCTGCAAAAAGTGGTGGACGACTACGCGGCGGGGGTCGACCGATCCGCCGTACTCACACCGTGGGCTCGGGCGGCGGCCGAGGCCCTGCTGGGCGAGGTGGACCGGGACGACCTTGAGACGGTCACGACACTCGCCTGGTTCCACTGGTACAGGCAGCAGGAGACCAACGACCCCGACGACGGGCTGGAGTGCGCGGAGATCGCCGTGCAGCTCTTCCTGGTCGCCGGAGCGGCAGCGCCCGACACCCCGATTCCTCCAAAGCTGCGTGCCGTGCTCGACGCCCGGTACGCCGCCCGTTCCCTCACTCTTCCCGACGCCTTCCGGCTGGTGACCGAGGCGGAGGCGGATCCCGCACCCGGCGCGCTGGACGCGGTCATCGACCTGCTGGCGGGGGCGGAGACGCTGGCGGGCGAGACACCGGGGGATCCGGAACGCCCCTGGTACCGGTTTCTGTGGGGGCATCTGCTGCGTGTCCGGTTCGAACGGCAGGGGGGCCACGCGGATCTGGACCTCGCCATCACCCTGCTCCAGGCCGCGGTGGCCGCCGCTCCCGGCGGACCCGAAGGGTTCGGGCACTGGTACGCGGGGCTCGGGACCGCACTGCTTCTGCGCCGCCAACGCGACGGAACCGAAAAGGACTTGGACGCGGCCGTGGCCGCGCTGCGCTCCGCCGTGGCCGATCTGGATCCGGACGGCACCGACTGGCTCGTGACCGCCCAGAACCTCGGAGTCTCGCTCCTGCTGTCCGAAGCCCACGACGAGGCGGTGCAGGTGCTGACCGAGGTCGTCGCGGCGGCGCCGCGAGGGACGGCCGTCGAGGCGGAGCACCAGGTCAACCTCGGTCATGCCCACTATCGGCGGTATACGGCGCGCGGTGGACCGGAGGACCTCGATACGGCCGTCTCCCTCCTGAGCACCGCCTACGGGGGTTCTTGGTCCGAGGCCGCCGCCCGCCACCTCCACTCCAGCGCCGCTCCCCTCCTCTCGTCCGCGCTCTTCGAGCGCTTCCTGCGCAACGGCAAGCCGGCTGATCTCGACGCGGCCGAGGACATCGTCCGTACCGCCCTCGCTCGCGCGGACTCCGGCGCACACGGGCAGCGGGCGCGATACCGACTCCAGCTCGGGGCCATACTCGTTCACCGGGAACGGTTCTCCGGCAGCGGAGCGGACCTCGACGAGGCGATCTCCACCCTGGAGTCGCTGCACCGCTCGGACGCGTCCGCGGACGTCCTCCGGCAGCTCATCAAGGCCCTCGTCGCCCGGCACCTGCTGGCCGCGTGCCGCTCCGACATCGACCGTGCCGTGGCACTCGGGCGCGAGGCCGTGCGACGGTCCGAGGCGACCGCGCCTCCCGGCATCCGGTCACGCGACCTGCACCTGCTCGGGACGGCCCTCGTACAGCGTTCGGAGATCACCGGTTCCCGCGAGGACCTGGACGAGGCCGTCCGCCGGGCGACCGAGGCCGTCGCGCTGCTCTGCGACGGCGACCCCAACAGCAACGTGGTGCACGGGACTCTGGCACACGCACTGCGCGCCCGCGCCCTGTACTTCTCCCATCCCGGTGACCTGGACGCCGCGGTCGCCGCGGAGCGCAGGGCCGTCACCGCCGCCTCGGCGTCCGGCGGATTCGTCGCGGCCTCGGCCCAGGTGGATCTGGGAGTCACCCTCAACTACCGCTTCGAACGGCTGGGAGCGCGCGCCGACATCGACGAAGCCGTGGACCTGGCACAGGCCGCGCTGGCCCACCTGCTGCCGCGCGAGCGCCATGCGGCCCTGAACCTCGCCGGCATCGTCCTGCGCAACCGCTACCTCGAGTTTCACGATCCGGCCGACCTCGACAGCGCGGTGGACGCCTCCACGGCAGCCGCCGAGTCCATCCCGACCGGCCACTCGCAATACGGAACGGTCCTCTCCAATCTCGGCCTCACGCAGTGGACGCGGTATCGGCAGCGGCGCCGGAAGCCCGACATCGACGCCGCCATCGACTCGCTGACGAACGCCGTCGCCACGTTTCCCCCCGGGCACCCGCGCCGTGCGGGCATCCTCGCGAACCTCTCGTCGTGCCTCGCGGCGCGCTCCGACGAGACAGGCGAACTCACCGACCTGAACGACGCGATCACGGCCCTCCACGACGCTCTGGACGAGGTCACCCCTGACCATCCCGACCACGCCTCGCACCTCTACCTGCTCGCGCGCTGCCTGTCCGCCCGCTCCACGGCCGCCGGCCGCTCCGCCACGGACCGCGCCGCCGACCGCGCCGTCGCGGACGAAGCCCTGGGCCTGGTCGCCGACTCGGCCGGCACTCCGCCCCAACTTCGCCTGGACGCACTGCGGTACCGGGCTGGGCGGGAGCAGGACCCGGCCGCCGCCCTCGCCGACTACGAACAGGCCGTCGCCTGCGTGCCGTTGCTGGCCTGGCACGGTCTGAGCCGGACCGACCGGGAGCGGCTGCTGCGCGATCTGAGTGCCCTGACCCAGAGCGCCGCGGCGGCCGCGCTCGAAGCCGGTCTCCCCGAGCGGGCCGTGGAACTGCTGGAGCACGGCCGCTCCGTGCTGTGGAACCAACTGCTGGACATGACCGCGGACATGACGGCGCTGAGCCGGGTGGAGCCCGAACTCGCCGCCCGTCTCACGCGGACGCGTACGGAGCTCCAGGCCCTGGACACGCGATCCGACACCCCGTACCGGTTGCCTGCCAAAGCCGCGGACCACAGGATGACGCTGGCCCGCGAGTGGGACGAGCTGACCGAGCGGATCAGGCGCGAGGTGCCCGGATTCCGTGACTTCCTGCTGCCACCGCGCTTCGGCGAACTGCGCCGTGCGGCCGACGGCGGCCCCGTCGTCCTGATCAACGTCGCAGGCCGGCGCTGCGACGCACTGGCGGTCACCCGCACCGGGGTCCGCACCGTCCCGCTCGGCATCACCGGCACCGAGATCACCCGGGCGGCGATCCAATACGTCTCCGACCTCGAGGCATGCGACCAGCCGGACGCCACCGAGGAGGACTACGACCGGCTGGGCCGAACCACGGAGTCGGTGCTGGCGCGGATGTGGGAGTCGATCGCCTCACCCGTCCTGGACGCCCTCGGTTTCACCTCCCCGCCCGCCGACGGCTCCTGGCCCCGGGTGTGGTGGTGCCCCACCGGACCGCTGGCCTTCCTCCCCTTCCACGCCATGGGCCTGCACGCGCCGGGCGCACCGCCGGGAACCTGCGTCCTGGACCGCGTCGTCTCGTCGTACACACCTACGCTGCGCGCGCTGGTGCGCAGCCGTGACCGGAGACCTCCGGGGCCGGGAAGCCGGAGAATGCTGATGGTCGCCATGGAACAGACCCCCGGTATGCGGGCGTTGCCGTACGCCCGGGACGAACTGCGCCTGGTGCAGGCACACTTCCCGGACTCCTGCACGGTCCGCTCGGGGCCCGAGGCGTCGCGGGCCGGAGTACTCTCCGAGCTGAGCGGGCACAGCTGGGCGCACTTCTGCTGCCACGGCGACATGGACACCGGCAGCCCGTCGGACAGTGGCATCGAGCTGTACGACGCGCGTCTGACGGTCGGTGACATCGCGGGACTCGATCTGACGGAGGCGGAGTTCGCGTTCCTGTCGAGCTGCCGGACGGCGGTCACCGACTTCGGGCTCCCGGACGAGGCGATCCATCTCTCGGCCGCGCTGCACTTCGCCGGCTACCGGCATGTGGTGGCGACCCTGTGGTCGGTCTATGACCGGTTCGCAACGTACGTAGCCGACCATGTCTACAACTCTGTTGCCACAGCGGGGAAGTTGGACGCCCAGGGCACGGCGCTCGCGCTGCACGAGGCCGTGCGCGAACTGCGCCGGGAGCCCGGCGTGGAGCTGATCGGCTGGACCCCCTTCATCCACACCGGACCCTGAGTGAGGAGCCGTTGGTGAGCACCGAGAACGACACCCCGTCCGAATCCCCGGACCCAGAGCTCGCCGAGCGGTCGGAGGCAGACCGTGCGCGGCGGCCCCGCACCATCCGGGACATCATCCTCCACGGTGAGAAGCGCGGCGGCCAGGCCATGGCGGTCGGCGGACGCGTTCCGCCGCCCGTGTCGGAGCGCCCCGCGGCGCCGCCCGGACCCGCTGTCGCGGACCAGCAGCCCTCGGCGGACGAGGACGGTCAGTCCGTCACTGCCGACGGCCAGGGCGGCTGAGCGCACCGGTGCCCAGCAGCTTTCTCGGCCTGTTCCTGTTCGTGGTCTGCCTCGTGCCCGGCTTCGTCTATGCCGCGGCACGGGACACCCGGCTGCCCGAGCGCACCTCGTCCGCGTTCCGGGAGACCACCCGGGTGGTGCTGGCGAGCCTGGCCTTCGACGGCCTCGCTCTCGCCGTGTTCGCGCTCGTCCGCACCGCGGCCCCGGCGAGCACCCCGGACGTGGGCCGGCTCGTCCGCGACGGCTGGGGCTATGTCCGGGCCGAGTACGGCTCTCTCGCGCTCTGGTGCGCGGCCCTGCTGGCGCTGGCGGCCGCGGCCGCGCTCGGCGCCGCCCGGCTGCTGCCGCGCGGACCCGGGCCGCTCGCCGTCGAGTCCTCGTGGTGGCTGCTGTTCCACAGCTATCCACGGGATGTGGGGGCGCGTGCGGTGTATGTGAGCTGTGAGCTGGAGGGCGGCTCCTACCTGGGCGGTGTCCTGAAGAACTTCGCCCATCAGGCCGAGGAGACGGGCGATCGTGAACTCGTGCTCGTCGCACCCCTGGAGTACCGGCCGGGACCCGACGCGTCGGCCCGGCCCCTCACCGGACATCACGCGGTGTCGGTGAGCGCGCGCCACATCAAGTTCCTCACCACGACCTACCTGGACCACATTCCGCAGCAGGGGGAGGAATCTCCGTGAACCATCCGCCGTACGACTTCACCGTGCAGTTGCGCCGCACCCACGGGCTGCGGCTGGACCCGGGACCGGTGGTCGGACCGCACCCGGTGGAGGCCGGGCTGACGGGGCACGCCGTCGTGGTGGAGCTGCGCCCCACCGGCCCGGACGACGCCTCGATCACGGGCCTCGCCGTCGAGGTCACCGACCGGCTCCCGGCATCGGAGCACAGCGTGCACGCCGCGGAGTTCATGGAGGCCTGGCGTCCGCAGCTCGAGGTGCGTCTGGACTCGGCGCCGCCCGAGATCCGTCTGCTGCCCGGCGCCCCGCCGCTCGACAGCCGCGCGCCCATCAGATCGCTGCGCCTGGCGGCGGTCACCGCGGATCCGCGTGTGACCCGCTGGCTGCTCCGCGTCGTCGTCACCTGCGCGGGAGAGCGCTACGAGCACACCCACCCGATCTACACCACCGCCACGACCAACATGTGGGTGATCTCGTTCGGTGATTCCGGGTCGGGTCGGACCCAGATGTCTCCCGCGGAACTGGCGCCGCAGCACTGGCACCCGTGACCGCGCCGAGCACCCGGGACCCCCGCTGCCCGTCCGGTGGCGGCCGGTGTGCGGGGCGTGACACGGGCTCATAGCGTGAGGGGATGATCCGGTTCGAGGAGGTCACCAAGCGGTATCCGGACGGTACGACGGCGGTGGACGGTCTGTCCTTCGAGGTGTCCGAGGGCGAACTCGTCACGCTCGTGGGCCCCTCCGGCTGCGGCAAGACGACGACCATGATGATGGTCAACCGGCTCATCGAGCCGACCTCCGGCCGGATCCTCGTGAACGGCGAGGACATCGCCGCGCTCGACCCCGTGCGGCTGCGCCGCCGGATCGGCTACGTCATCCAGCAGGTCGGCCTCTTCCCGCACCGCACGGTCCTCGACAACACCGCGACCGTCCCGAACCTGATCGGCTGGAAGCGGGCGAAGGCCCGGGCGCGCGCGGCCGAACTGCTGGATCTGGTGGGGCTGGACCCGAAGACGTACGGCCCGCGCTACCCGCAGCAGCTCTCCGGCGGGCAGCGGCAGCGGGTCGGCGTGGCGCGGGCGCTGGCGGCCGATCCGCCGGTGCTGCTGATGGACGAGCCGTTCGGTGCGGTCGACCCGGTCGTGCGCGAGCAGTTGCAGGACGAGTTCCTGAGGATGCAGGCCTCGGTGCGCAAGACGGTGCTGCTGGTCACGCACGACATCGAGGAGGCGGTGCGGCTCGGCGACCGGATCGCCGTGTACGGGCAGGGCAGGATCGAGCAGTTCGACACGCCGGGCGCGGTGCTGGGCACGCCCACCACGCCGTACGTGGCCGAGTTCGTGGGCGCCGATCGCGGGCTGAAGCGACTGTCCGTCACCGTGATCGAGCCGGACGACCTGGAGCAGCCGCCGATCGCCCGGCTCGACGACACCGCCGCGGGCGTCCTGGAGCGGCTGCGGGCGGAGGGTGCCCGGTGGGCCGTCGTCCTGGACGGGCACGGCGATCTCCATGGCTGGGTCGGCATCGAGGACCTCACGGCAGGCAGCCCGGTCGGTTCGGTCGGGGAACTCGCCCACCGGATGACGGCCTGGGTGCCGGTCGGCGCACCGCTGAAGCAGGCCTTCGGGGTGATGCTCCAGTACGACGCCGGGTGGGTCGCGGTGCTGGACGGCGCGCGCTTCCTCGGCGTGCTGACCCCGGCGAAGCTGCACGAGGCGCTGCGGCGCTCGGTGGACGCGGACGCGCGCGGGGTGCCGCGCGGTCAGGTGCCGTTCGAGTCGGTGGCGGACGCCTGACGCATCCGGTCACTTCTTCAGCAGGCCCTTGTCCTCCAGGTAGGTCCGGGCCACGTCCTCCGGCAGCCGGCGCCAGCTGTCCACCTGGCGGTTGAGGGACGCGAGGTCCGCGGTGGTGAGGACGTCGTTGAGCTTGCCGAGCACCTTGGTGACGCCCTCGCCGCCCGCGCGGGCGCGGCCCACGACCGGGACAACGTAGTCGGCGTTCTGCAGGTGCTTGTCGTCGGCCAGGATCACCAGGCCGAACTCGTCGAGGGTGGCGTCCGTGGTCGTGGTGAGCACCATCTGGTCCCGGCCGCTCTGCACGGCCCGCTTCGCCTGGGTGGTGCCGACGCCCTTGGGGTCGACGCCCGTGATGTCGATGCCGTAGGTCTCCTTCAACCCCGGTTCGCAGTAGGGCCGTTGCACGCACTCGTCGCCCGCCGCGAGCCGCACCTTCAGTCCCGAGGCGCCGAGGTCGCCGAGCGTCCTGAGGTGGTGGCGGCGGGCGTAGGACCGGCTGACCGCGAAGGCGTTCTGGTCGACGGCCTTCCCGGGAGACAGGACGGTGAGGCCGCGGGGCGCGGCCAGCCTGCGCAGGGCGGTCATCGTGGTGTGCAGGTCGGGCGAGCCGGCCGGGGGTGCGTCGGCGCCGTGGGTCTTGGCGTTCAGCCAGTCGGCGAGGGTGGCGGCGTATTCCGGCACGACGTCGATCTGGCCCGATTCCAGGGCGGGTTCGTACAGCTCGCGGTTGGAGACGGTGATGAGGGACGTCCGGTAGCCGGCCTGGTTCAGCAGCAGCGCGTACATCTGGGCGAGCAGGTCGCTCTCGGTGAATCCGGCCGAGCCGATGGTCAGCTGGTGCCGGTCGCCGGGCGGTGCGGTGACCGCGCCGCGGTTCTCCAGGGAGGGGCCGGTTGTGCAGCCGGTGAGGGTGAGGACGAGAGCCGTGAGCGCCGTCGTACGACGCCTCATCGCGTCGCGCCCCTCGTCCGCCGGGGCGCCAGCCGTTCCGCGACCTCGAAGACGCCCTCGACGATCAGCGCGAACCCGG
The DNA here is from genome assembly GCF_040645355.1 of Streptomyces sp. NPDC046805. Lineage (NCBI taxonomy): Bacteria > Bacillati > Actinomycetota > Actinomycetes > Kitasatosporales > Streptomycetaceae > Streptomyces > Streptomyces sp. NPDC046805. The sequence continues at coordinate 121,418 of NZ_JBEYYC010000022.1, forward strand.
CGACGAGCACCGCACCGGCCACCACCTGGGGCGTACTGGCCAGGTTGAAGCCCGCCGTGATGATGCGCCCGAGCCCTCCCCCGCCGGCGAGCGCGGCGATGGTGGCGGTCGCGACGAGCTGGACGGCGGCGATCCGCACCCCGTTGAGGATCATCGGGAGCGCGAGGGGCAGCTCCACGCGCAGCAGCATCTGCCGCCCGGTCATCCCCATCCCGCGCGCCGCCCCCACGATGCTCCGGTCGACCTCGCGCATCCCGACGTACGCGTTGGTCAGCAGCGGCGGTACGGCGAACAGCACCAGCGCGACGACCGTCGGCCCTTCGCCCCAGCGGCCGACCGGCGTCAGGAGCAGCAGGACCAGCACGGCGAAGGTGGGCACGGCGCGGCCGACGTTGGAGAGGTTGACGGCGAGCGCGCCGCCCTTGCCGAGGTGGCCGAGGACGAGCGCGACGGGCAGGGCGATGACGCAGCTGATGACCAGGCAGACGACGGTCAGGACGAGGTGTTGCAGCAGCCGGTGCCAGATCCCGTCGTCGCCCGACCAGTGCGCGGGGTCGGTGAGCCAGTCCCAGGTGGCGGCCGGGATGTTCATCGGCGCCCCGCCCTCGCCCACGGGGTGATCAGCCACTGCACACCGAGCAGGAGCAGATCGGCGGCGATCGCGATCAGCACGCACAGCACCGACGCCGTGAGCACCTGTGCCTTGAAGTACGTGTTCATGCCCGCGTAGATGAGGTTGCCGAGCCCGCCGAAGCCGACGATCGCGCCGACCGTCACCAGGGAGACCGCCGAGACGGTGGCGATGCGCAGGCCGGCCATGACGGCGGGCAGCGCGAGGGGCAGTTCGACGGTGAGGAGGAGGCGGATCGGGCCGTAGCCCAGACCGCGCGCCGCCTGCCGGGTCTCCTCGGGGACCGCGCGCAGGCCCGCGAGGGTGTTGCGGACGAGCAGGGTGAGGGAGTAGAGCACCAGCCCGGCGACGACGAGGGTGGCGGAGAGGCCGTAGAGGGGCAGGAGCAGGGAGAACATCGCCAGGGACGGGATCGTGTAGAGGATCGTCGTACCCCCGAGCACCGGTGCGGCCGCCCAGCCCCAGCGCCGTGCCAGCACGGCGAGCGGAAGCGCGACGACGAGGGCGATGAGCACCGAGACCGCCGTCAGCTGAAGGTGCTGGCCGACCGCGTCGAGGAGGATCTGGCGGCGGGTGGTCAGATACTCCCCGCAGATCCACTCGTTGCGCGCGAGGCAGTCGTCGGGGGGCGCGGTCACGGGTCCATTGCACCGGCCCGGCGAGGAGGTCGGCTTGTTCTGCTGACCCGTACGGGGCTCCACGTCACAGGGTGACAGGGCGGGTGAACAAGCGCTTAGATAGGACCGGAACACAGCACGAGAGCACAGCCAAGAACCGGACGCCGCTCCCCACCCCAGCCGGAGGCCCTGTTGTTCACTTCCGTCGACGACGTCTCCGCACGTCTCGCCGAGTCCGGCTACCTCGCGTCGCCCGCGGTCGCCACGACCGTCTTCCTGGCCGACCGGCTCGGCAAGCCGCTGCTGGTGGAGGGCCCGGCGGGCGTCGGCAAGACGGAGCTCGCGAAGGCCGTGGCCCAGGTCGCCGACGCCCGGCTGGTACGGCTCCAGTGCTACGAGGGCGTCGACGAGTCCCGCGCGCTGTACGAGTGGAACCACGCCAAGCAGCTGCTGCGCATCAGCGCGGGCCGCGACGAGACCTGGGACGAGACGCGCACGGACATCTTCAGCGAGGAGTTCCTGCTCCCCCGCCCGCTGTTGACCGCCATCCGCGGCGACGATCCCAAGGTGCTGCTGATCGACGAGACCGACAAGGCCGACGTCGAGGTGGAGGGCCTGCTCCTTGAGGTGCTCAGCGACTTCCAGGTGACCGTCCCCGAGCTGGGTACGGTCACCGCGACCCGCCGCCCCTTCGTCGTCCTCACCTCGAACGCCAGCCGCGAACTGTCGGAGGCCCTGCGCCGCCGCTGCCTCTTCCTGCACATCGGCTTCCCGGAGGAGGAGCTGGAGCGGCGCATCGTACGGCTGAAGGTGCCGGGGCTCGGCGAGGCGCTCGCCGAGTCGGTGGTGCGGGTGATCGGCGCGCTCAGGGCGATGGACCTGCGCAAGGCGCCGTCCGTCGCCGAGACGATCGACTGGGCGCGCACCCTGCTGGCCCTGGGCTCCGACTCGCTCGACGAGGCGGTCGTACGCGACACCCTGGGCGTGATCCTCAAGCACCAGGACGACGTCCTCAAGGCGGCCGCGAAGCTCGACCTGGAGAACCTGTGAGCGCAGCGGCCGGCGTCGCCGACCGGCTGACCGGCCTGGTCGGGGCGCTGCGCGCGCACGGCGTCCGGATCGGCACCGGCGAGACGGTGGACGCGGCCCGGGCGATGGAGGCGCTCGGGCTCGCGGACCGGGAACGCTTGCGCGAGGGACTGGCGGCGACGCTGCTGCACGGCACCGGCCAGCGCACGGTGTTCGACCAGGTCTTCGACCTGTACTTTCCGCGGCGCGTGGGCGCGCCGGACGGGAAGCCGGCCGACCGTGACGGCCTGCGCGAACGGCTGGCGGCGGCGCTGGCGGACAACGACGGTGCGTTGATGGCCCAGTTGGCGGCGGAGGCCGTCGACGGCTTCGGCGGATACGGGAGTTCACCGGAGTCGGACGGCTGGTCGTCCTACCAGACGCTGGACCGGCTGCGGCCCCAGACACTGCTGGCCCGCGTGCGTACGGGCATCCGGAACCGGGACGCGGACGGGGAGTTCACCGACCGGCTGCTCGACGACGAGATCCGGCGCCGTATCGAGGCGTTCCGCGGGCTCGTGGCGACGGAGGCGCGACGCCGGGTGGCCGAGCGGCGCGACCGGGACCGGATCGCCCGGCGGGCGGTGGCCCCGACCCCCGACCGCCTGGACTTCCTCTTCGCGGGCCGGGCCCAACTGGCCGAACTGCGCAGGACGGTTCAACCGCTCGCACGCAAGCTCGCCACCCGCCTCGCCGCCCGCCGCCGCCGTGCCGCGCGCGGCACGATCGACCTGCGCCGCACGCTGCGCGGCTCCCTGTCGACGGGTGGTGTGCCGATACGGCCGGTGCTGCGCCGACGTCGGCCCGTCCGCCCCGAGTTGGTGCTGCTGTGCGATGTCTCGGGCTCGGTGTCCGGCTTCTCGGACTTCACGATGCTGCTGGTGCAGGCGCTGCACGACCAGTTCAGCAAAGTGCGGGTGTTCGCCTTCGTCAACCGCATCGACGAGGTGACCCGCCTCCTCGACCACGGCACCGCCGACCCGGAGGGCCTCGGCGCCCGCATCCGCGCCGAGGCGACGCTCACGGGCTGGCACGACAGCAGCGACTACGGCGTCGCGCTGGGCGAGTTCGCGGAGCGGTACGGCGACGCGGTCGGCCCGCGCACGACCGTGTTCGTCCTCGGTGACGCCCGTACGAACATGAGCGACCCGAACCTCGCCGCCGTACGCCACATCGCCGAACGCGCCCGCCGCGTCTACTGGTTGAACCCCGAGCAGCGCTCCCAGTGGGGCACCGGAGACTCGGTCGCGCCCGCCTATGCGGACGTGCCCCTCGTCGAGATGCACGAATGCCGCACCGCACGGCAACTGAGCAGCCTGATCGCCCGGCTCCTGCCGGTGTGAGCCGGGCGAGGCGGTGTAGCGGTGTAAGCCGGGCGAGACGGTATGAGTTGGTGCGCACGCCGGGATGAGCCGGGGCGAGCCTGGAGGAGCCTACGACCCCGAGGACTTGGCGTAGTCCTGGGCCATGCCGCCCGCGAAGTCGTACAGCACGACCGGTTCGTCTCCCACCACCCAGGCGTCGTGGCCCGGCGAGCACACGAAGACGTCACCGGGGCCGACCTCGGCCTCGCCGCCGTCGTCCATGCGCAGGCGCATCCGCCCTTGGACCACATAGCCGTTGTGGTGGATCTGGCAGGTCTCGGTGCCCGCGATCGGCCCCACGGACTCCGACCAGCGCCAGCCCGGTTCGAAGGTGCCCACGGCGAAGTCGAGGCCGGACATGTGGACGGCTTCGAGATGGCCGCGGGGGAAGTCGCGCCGTTCGTCCGGCTTCTCGACCGTCTTCACTTCCAGCATGACGGTGTCCTCCCTTCCGGCCGCTCACCACGGCCGGGGCCGGCCCCGTCTCCCGGCATCCTCGGGCGGCACCGGCGCTCCGACGGCGACCGTGCCCCACGGTTCCATCGTCTGCCCGCAGCCCTCCCGTCGCCATTCGGCCGGGGTACTCACCGGGTGGCTGAATGCCCATCCACACGCTGGAGGATCTGCTCGCTGAGGTGCCACCGGTCGGTCTCGCGGCCGATGCGGAACCCGCGCTCGGACGCGATGACATCGGCGAGCCGCCGCCGCTGCTCCCGATCGAGATCGTCGACCATGATCGACGTGAGCAGCATCGCGTGGTACTGCTCGAAGGGGCTGCGCGAGTGCTCGACGGTCGCGAGGGCGGCCTCGAAGTTCCGCAGCTCACGGCTGGCCTGCATCATGGCCAGGGCCGTGATCCGCTCCTCGTCGCTGCCCTCGCGCAGCCAGCGCAGCACCTCGGCCGCCTCGAACGACTGCTCCTCGGCGAGACGACGCGCCCGGGAGACCACCTCTTCCATGGCGCGGGTGCGCTGCGGACCGGAGGGCATCGTGCCGCGCACCGTCCGGTAGTCGTCGGCTACGGACCCGGCGGCATCCAGCAGCGCCTGTGCCTCCGCACGCAGCCGTCCGGCCGCGACGGTGTCACCCCGTCGATCGGACTCCTCCGCCAGCGCGAAGCGCTCAGCCGCGGCCGCACGGAGCCTGAGCTTGGCCCCACCCACTTCGAGACTCTCGATGCGGTTGCCGAGCAGGGCGAGAACGAGCAGACCGCCACCGAAGGCGAGCAGTACGGCCGCGCCGGTCCCGTTCTGCGTCACGAAAACCGCGAGCACCCCCGTTCCGAAGGACGCGACGCCCAGGAGGCCCATCACCACCCGCAGACCGGGCGTGATCAGGGACGGGGTTGAACGAGGTGCCACCGACTTCTCCTCTTCGCTTCTTCACTTCGTCGCATCTTCGCCACTTCGTCGCGAATGACCGGCGACGACGGCGAACTGCCCGCAGGATCAATCCTGTTGACCTGCCGTCCGGCGAGCAAGGTGACTACTCTGACATGCCCCCGAGGCGCTACGACTCTCCACACCCCTCCCCCTCTTCCTCTCCCTCCCCCCTGACGCGAACGTGGCCCGAGACGGGGAGACAGCGACCGGAACCCCGGACCGCTAGGTTGGACGGCATGAGCAACCTTGACCGCGCGCCAGTACCGAGCGTGTGCGGCGGCCGCGGGTTCGTGGTCGCCGAACCCGTCCGCGAGCTGCTGAGTCCCCGCCACGTGAAACTCGGCGAATCGACCGAGGTGCGCCGGCTGCTGCCGAACCTCGGCCGCCGCATGATCGGCGCCTGGGCCTTCGTCGACCACTACGGCCCCGACGACATCGCCGACGAGCCCGGCATGCAGGTCCCGCCGCACCCGCACATGGGGCTGCAGACGGTGAGCTGGCTGCACGAGGGCGAGGTGCTGCACCGCGACTCCACCGGCAGCCTGCAGACGATCCGGCCGAAGGAGCTCGGGCTGATGACCTCGGGCCGGGCGATCAGTCACTCCGAGGAGAGCCCGAAGTCACACGCCCGCTTCCTGCACGGCGCCCAACTCTGGGTCGCACTCCCCGACGCCCACCGCCACACGGACCCCAAGTTCGAGCACCACCCCGAACTGCCCACGGTCACGGCACCCGGCCTCACGGCAACGGTCATCCTGGGCGACCTGGACGGCGCGACGTCGCCCGGCTCGACGTACACGCCGATCATCGGCGCCGACCTCGCCCTCACCCGCGGCGCCGACGTCCGCCTGCCCCTCGATCCCGACTTCGAGTACGGCGTGCTGGCGATGTCGGGCGAGGCGCACGTCGACGGGGTACCGGTACTGCCGGGCTCGATGCTCTACCTCGGCTGCGGCCGCACCGAACTCCCGCTGCGCGCCGAGTCGGACGCGGACCTCATGCTGCTCGGCGGCGAGCCGTTCGGGGAGGAGCTCGTCATGTGGTGGAACTTCGTGGGACGTTCGCATGACGACATCACTCAGGCCCGCGAGGACTGGATGAGCGGGTCGCGATTCGGAGAAGTGAAGGGGTACGACGGCGATCGACTGCTTGCGCCCGAACTGCCGCCCGTACCGCTGAAACCACGGGGTCGAGTGCGCTGAGCCGGGCTTTCTGGTCCGATGCGCACACAGCCGGGCGAGGCGAAACGCACCCCGCCCGGTTCGCTCGCTCTACGTAAACATCCCGGCAGATTTTCATGGAGGTGCTGCTCGCGCTTCCGGCGCCGGGCCAGCGCGTTCGCGCCTTTCAGCACTGTCAGTAGGCGGTGAGCGCCGCAGCCGGGACCAGAAGGTTCGGGTCCCGGCCGCGGGCCATGGTGTGCTGCCTCAGAGCAAGCTGACTCCGTAGGCGCTCAGCGCCTCGGTGACCGGCTGGAAGAACGTGGTGCCGCCGGAGGTGCAGTCGCCACTGCCACCGGAGGTGAGGCCGATGGCCTTGTTGCCGTCGTACAGCGGGCCGCCGGAGTCGCCGCCCTCGGCGCACACCGTGGTCTGGATCAGGCCGTTGACCGTGCCGCCACCGTGGCTGTAGCGCACGGTGACGTTGAGCGCGGTGACCGTGCCGGAGTGCACGCCGGTGGTGGAGCCGTCACGCGTGACGGTCTCGCCCACGAAGGCATTCGCGGCGGTGTACCCGCCGGAGTGGCTGAGCGAGGTGTTGTCGTAGTGCACCAGTGCGTAGTCGTTGTCCGGGAAGCTGTAGCCGACGTTACTGCCGATGAGGGTGGTGCGGTTCTGGTCGGCGTACCAGGTGCTGACGTCCTTGGCGCAGTGGCCGGCCGTCAGGAAGTAGTAGGTGTTGTTCTTGACGACGTTGAAGCCCAGTGAGCAGCGGTACAGGAAGGCTCCGCCGACGCCCCAGATCGCATCGCCGGGATCGACCTTCAGGCTGAAGGTTCCGGCGGTCCGCTCGACGCGCACCGCGTCCCCGTAGCGTGCGGCGGTCCGCTTGAGTGTGGCGAGGTCGGCGCGCGAGACCGTGCTGTCGGCGGTCACGAGCAACCTGCCCTGCTTGTCAGAGCCCCAGGCGATGCCCTCGATCCCCGTGGCGTCGACCGCGGACGCGGCGCTCTTGGCCTGCTGGGAGGGGCTCGAGGCGGCCTGTGCGGGCGCTCCGAGGGCGCCGAAGGCGATCAGGGCGGACGATATCGCGGTGGCGACGGTGGTGCGCTTGAACCTCAAGACGGCCTCCTAAGGCGTCAGCAAGGACAGGCGATCAGGGGCCATGGCGGATTACGCCGTGTCCCTGACAATGTTGATGGGAGTATTCCGGTCGGCTCCTCGCAGACACAAGGGGCTTGACGTGCTCCCTGGCCTAAAGTCCAGGGATTCCGGCCTGGGTCGTGTGACCCTTCCGGGGGCTTCCTGCTTCCACGCGCTGTGCGGGCACGGGTGCCCGTCTTACCGGCGCTCCACGGGCGTTTAGCGTCTCCACCCGTCCGGCGGCGACGATGCGGCGTCCTTCGAAGAGGACGTTGCGTGCTGCGTTGTGGTCGCGGTCGTGCACGGCGCCGCACTGGGGAGGCGGTCGACGATGGCTGCGCAGAGGCGTGCGTCGGTGAAGGTCTTGGTCCAGCCGCCGAGGGACTCGTTGGAGGCGATGGCGACGCTGTTCTTCTCCTCGCGTTCGGTCAGCACCTGGAAGAGGAGTTCGATCACCCAGTGGCGTGGCGTGCCGAAACGGGGCTCGGCGGTGGCTCGTCGATCCGGCTAAGGCCGCCTCGGTGCACCATCGTTCGCCGTCGTTGATGTCAGCGTTGGATGTCATCGAAACAGCTCCGGGACTGGGCAGACCTCCAACGGCTCCTCGGGCTGGTCTGCTCACCTCCACCAGGTGTGCCGATCGCCGCACCGCCATAGCGAGCGGCAGGCCCGCCGGCTGGCGTCGTCCCGCCCGCAGAGCACGTAACCGCCCCACTTCAAGGGCTGGCTGCACTCGGGACAGGCCAGGGCATCGCTGGTCACGCGATGCACCTTAACGGGGGGCCTCTTCGTCCCGAAGCAACTTGAGCGGGCACTTGGCCTTGGGTTGGTGACTTCTCACCTGCGGCGACGGTCTACAGGTGTGCGTGCACGTCCGCTGCTGTTCGTCGGCGTTGTCACGCGCTTAGACGCTCACTGGTGCTGCCCGCTGATTCCGCTCAATCGGGCAAACGGTGCATACGACGGTGTCGCCAGGCGCGGATCTCGCCGTAGAGCACGGCTGCCGTAAGTATGAAGAGCACAGTTTCTATGCTCGCTGACCACGGTTCAGGTACCCACCAGTGACCTAGGACCGCCCACCCAGCGAGGAGCGGCACGGCGAGGAGGTAACCGCGCAGACGCTCACGCAGTCGACGCACCTCGTGCCGTGATTCAACTGCCATGATGGCCCCGTGTCATCGCAGAATCATGCCTGGTCACAAACGTATGCTGCTTACCTTTGCCCAGTTGGTCAACACCCCTGCCGAGACTTGGTGTTGGATCACATGCCGGATCGCTCTCCTGGAAGTGTTGCGGCCGCGTCGGCTATGCCAGTGGACCACCGCCTTGTAAGCCTGGTGGTCCTGGTGGGCTGATCTCCCCTGGTCACGCCACGGCCCCGGCGACCAGGGCGCCAGCACGTTTGGGCACCCCTACAAGCTCCGAGTGACCGTGGTTGACCGGTCGATGTGGCACGGCTGTGGCACGCATTGGACACCCGACTTAGGAATTCGATCCTGCGGCCTGACTGGATCCTTCGCGCTCGTGCTCTTCCTGTGCGTTCGGCCGCTCAAGAGGTTGTGCCGTGACCGTCGTCTAGGTAGGACGTCCACGGCCAGGCCACGCTTGCCGCCCGTTACCGCTTGAAGGAGCGGTTCCTTTGAAGGACGGGGCTGATCATGCTCGTTCCGCGAACTACCGTGAGCGCGTTCGATGCTGCGCGTGGCCGGGACCACGGCAGCAGGCGTGATCACCAGGTAGATCAGGCCGGACCATGGCTGAGGGATCTTGGACTGAAGCACGACCGAGAGGGCTGCCAGGGCCACAAACCAGGCGAGCAGCAAAGGGCGTCGAGCGAGGTGGCGCAGGCGGTATTTCAATTCCCGTCCCCCTCACGGGATCGACGCCGCTTCGGTCGAGGGCGGATGTGGTCGAGAATGGCGCCTGCAGTCGTCACCACGATCATCATCAACATGAGGGCGGAAACGATCCGCAGCATCCACTCGCCATATAGGGCCTGGTAGCTGAACCAAGCCAGGGCGATGCAGGTCATCAGACCGCCGCCAAGTCTCCGCAAGCGCGGGTCCATGCGCACTCCCGAGTCAGTACGCCCGCGAACCGGGCCCCCTGAGTGTGGCATGGACCTGCTCGATTCCTGCACCCACCGCCCTCCCCAGCTCCCGCGCACGCCACTACGAACCCGCGGGCGGAAACGGCGCCCCTCCATCCCGGTGCCCGCCGATCCCCCGCGGAGGCATTGCTCTGACCCGGGCGGCACTCAGCGTTGCTGGTGTCGCGGGGGTGCCCCTCGATGCGAACTACGGGCGGACTGGTCACTGAGGTCTGCTCGGCTGGTCAGCCATGGTCTTAGGAGTGCTTCCGATCGGTTGCGGTCTCTGCGGTTGCTGTACCCCGCTGCTGTACAGCCACGATTGATCAACTCGTCGTCCTGCGGTAGCAATGGCGGATGATACGTGGCAACAAGATCGGGCTGCGGGCCCGGCACGAGGCTGACATTCCCGTGCTCCATGCGGTGCTTTACAACGACGTGGCAACCCGGTCGCGCCAGGATCATCGGCCCTGGCATCCGATATCACCAGGGTCGGCCCACTCTCCCTATGTAGTCGCTCAGCCGTCGGATGAGGCAGCAGGCTTTTCGGTGGTGGAACTCGATTCGCAGGAACTGGTCGGTGCGGCCGCGCTGTGGGGCATCGACACGCATAACAGGGCGGGGCACCTGGGGATCTCTGTGCTCCCTGACTTCCGCGGTCGTGGGTTTAGCTCGGACATCGTCCGCGTGCTGTGCGAGTACGGGTTCGCGGTACGCGGACTGCAACGACTGCAGGTGGAGACCATGGCAGACAACGCGCCGATGATCGCGGCGGCGAAGAGAGGGGGGTTCACGATCGAGGGCACGTTGCGGCGCTCGGCCTGGGTATACGGAGAATTCGTCGACGTGGTGATCCTCGGCCTCCTCGCTCATGAGTGGACTCTCTGAGGACGAGAGGTTGGGGGCCGGGCGGCTGGCTGCCGAAGAAGTGAAGGGGAGCCCCGCTGACCTGAGGGCTCGTGAGCGATCAACGCTGTGACCTGCGGCCGGGCCGTCAACGGTTGTCGGCGTTGGTCGTCCTTGTGCGGCCTCGGACGGCCCGGAGACGGCCCGAGACGGTGCGGCTCCGAGGATGGGATGATCTCCCCGGAGGGGCGCGCATGGACATGCTTGAGCTGATGGAGTGGCTGGCCGAGCGCGGCGTCACGACTGTGTTCAAGGTCGACGGGGACCGCATGGTTGAGCACAGGGAGGCGTGGATGGTCATCGTCAGCGGTGGGCCGCTTGGTGAGGACTCGTTCTTCCGTGCGGACCTGGCCACGGCGGATGCATGCCTCGACTCGTTGCTCGCTCACCTGGAATCTAAGGGCTTGTCACCGTTTCACGTGATCAGCATCGCCGGTGTGGTCGCCGCTGCCACTCGATGCTGAAAACCGTCGTGGCAGCGATGCCACCGTGGGTTCAAATCCCACCGCCTCCGCACTGAGAACAGTGGGTTCGGCCCCCGACCTGGGTGTAGTTGGTCGGGGGCCGCACTCGTACCTGAGCCTTGTGGCTGTCTGCGGTTCCCCGTGGTTTCCCGCCCGATCGGGCACGACTGAGGCACGGTCACCCGGTATCTGGAGCGGCTTCCTGTGGGGCGTGTCGCCTTCAGGTAAGTAAGCCATTCGTCAGCGGCGTTTGTCACCGCCGCCGATGTGCTGACGACTCCTCCGGCGCTACGATCCCGGACGGGAGGCGGGAGGGGCAGAGACTTGTCTGGGTGCGCAGACGGCACGGTGTGGCAGAACGGACACTGCGAATTCGTGGGGGCGCCGCCCCTTTCCTTCGATCTTCCGTTCCTCTTGCTCGGGGTGGCCGGGCTTGGGTTGGGCGTGGTCATGCACCGCAAACTGCGTCGGGACGGCCCGCCCCCGCAGCCGACCGGACCCGACCCACGCGGCCGTCAATCTGCTCTGAGAATCATGACTATGGCCCTCCCGTACTTCCTGATGCTTTGGGGAGCGGGATTCTTCACGGGGGGCGTCGTGCTTCTTGCAGATACGCTCAACGGCTGATTGCCTACCTCCCCCTCAACCCACAACTCACCCCAGCTCCCATCCCGTACGCCGTCGACCCACACGCCGTGGAGCGGGCGTGGTTCAGGGGCGTCAAGGTGGAGCGCGCCACTGTACGAACGACCTTGACGCCATGGGCCGCGTCTGCTCGGCTCCGCCTGGGGCGATGGCGTACGGGATGGGAGCTCCTCCGCGCACGCCACTACGGACCCGCAGTCGGGAACGGCGCCCCCTCCATCCCGATGTCGACCGATCTCCCGCCGGAGGCATTGTCTTGACCCGGGCCGCGCCATGCGGTTGATCGACTCATGGCTACCGGCCCTATCCACACGTGGGCGCGCGTCTGCAGGTGATCAGCGACGCCATCCGACCACGTGCGTGCCTGTCATGTCTCGTTGGCGGTGACGGGCTCGCCTTGGCCGGGGTGTCCGTCGGCGGGCGGGTCCGCGTCGGCGCTGCCGTGGTCTTGGGTGCCGGCGCCCGCGATCCGGTTCGGCAGTTTCGCCGCGACGACGATCGTCACCAGGGCGAGGGCGGCCGCGACGGCGAAGGCCAGCTTCATCCCGCTCACTTGTGCGGGCACGGCGGCGACACCGTCGGCGACCAGGTGGCTGGTGCGCGCGGACATCACGGTCACCACAAGCGCGGTCCCGAACGCTGCGGCGACTTGCTGCAACGTCCCGAGCATCGAGCTGCCGTGCGAGTACAGGTGCGGAGGAAGCCCGCCCATGCCGAGCGCGAAGACCGGGGTGAACGTCGCCGCCAGGCTGACCGTCAGCAGCGTGTGCAGTCCCAGCACCTGCCAGTACGGCATCGTCATCGAGACCTGGGTGAACCCGCCGAGGGCGAGCACCATGCCGATCGAGCCGGGCAGCACCAGTGGCCGACTGCCGAACCGGTCGAACACCTTACCGACGGTCGGTCCCAGCAGGCCCATGGCCAGACCACCCGGCATGACCAGCAGGCCGGTCTCCAGCGGGCTGAGCCCGCGCAGCTTCTGCAGATAGAGCGGCAGCAGGATCATCGACCCGAGCATCGCCAGGAACCCGACAGACATAAGGGCCAAGGACAGGCTGTAGGTGCGGTGCCCGAGGGTACGCAGGTCCATCAGGGGCGCACTGGTGCGTTGCAGCTTGAGCTGGCGGATCACGAAAACCGCGATGGTCGCGACCCCGGCGATGACGATGCCGATGCCGAGCCCGACCCTGCCGTCGCTGCCACCGAAGAGGCTCAGGCCGTACACCAGGCCGCCGAAGCCGAGCGCCGCCACGCCCACGCTGAGCCAGTCGATGGAGCTCACCTGCGGGGCGCCGATGTTGTCCAACTTGCGCAGCCCGAACAAGGTCACCAGAGCCGCGATCGGCAGGACGGCCACGAACAGCAGTCGCCAGGAGCCGACCTGCAGGATCAGCCCGGACACAGCAGGTCCGAGCGCGGGCGCCACCGACATCGCCAGGGTGACATTGCCCATCACCCGGCCTCGGTCGTGCTCGGGCACCACGATCATCAACGTGGTCATCAGCAGGGGCATCATCACGGCTGTGCCTGCGGCCTGCACGATCCGGCCCAGCAGCAGCACTCCGAAGGCCGGCGCGATCGCTGACAGGACGGTACCCGCGAGGAACACGCCCATCGCTGTCGCGTAGGCCTGGCGGGTGGTGACCCGCTGCAGGAACCAGCCGGTAATCGGAATCACGGCGGCCATGGTGAGCATGAACGCGGTGGACACCCACTGCGCCGACTGCTCGGTGATGTGCAACGAGTCCATCAACCGCGGAATGGCGTTGATCATGATGGTCTCGTTGAGAATCACCACGAACGTGGCCAGGACCAGCAGCCGCACCACCGTCGGAGTGCGGCCACCTTGCACGGCCGGTCGTTCTTGGATCGCAGTTGACATGGCAGCACCTCGCTGGGGTTCCTGGTCACAGTCGCCTCGCGGCCAAGGGCCACCGGCATGGACATGGGGTGCGGACACCGGTAGAGACCGGCACTCCTGGCAGAAATCATCGCTCGACCCGAGTGTTCTGCATCGCCGCGCAGATCTCCCCCGAATTTTCGTCCGCTCAACGGAGGCATCCATTCGATACCCACCTCGACAAGCGGTCCTGGACGTACAGCGGGCCCTCATCGAGCGCGCGGCCGAGCCTCTGGCCGCCGACGACAGCCAAGTACCCAACCCCCACTTCATCGCTGCCGCCTCGAAGCCGCCGAACCGGCATGTCCGTACTCGCCCAGGCACTCCTGCCCTCCCCGCTGGCTCCCGATCCGCTCCCCCATCGACCGGTCAACACCGCCGACGCTCGCGCTGACCGCCCACCCGTACCCACCGAGAAGGGGAACCACCCGTGCCCGACCTCACCGGCCTCGCCGCCGGCCAAATGATCGAAGCAGTATGGGGACACCCCCTGGACGACCTGCACACGTACCTGCGCGAGGACAAGGTCAACGACCCGCCCCTCCTGGCAGTCCTGTGCATACGCGGCCGAGCCACCGTCACCCGATCAGTGCCCACACTCGAATAGCCAGTCAGCGGGCGCTGGATGCCGGAACGGAAGCACCTTGCACCGTGTACAGGACAGCCGCGTGAATACAACGCCGACCGTCACCGGCCGACCGGCCCCTTCTCGTCGCCGCAGCACGCGGAGTCCCTCGCGCGTTCACAACCGCCGGGATCAAGGTCGGAAGCAAAGCTCACCGGCACCGCACAACAATTGTCTCCTCGCAACGCCTCCAGCCTTCCTTCACTGCGACCGCGGCGATCACCAACCCGGCGATCGGGTCGGCCCACGACCATCCGAGGAGCGCGTTGACGAGTAGGCCGGCCAGGAGTACAGCCGAAAGGTAGGCACACAGCAGTGTCTGCTTGGAGTCGGCGACGGCCGAGGCGGATCCCAGTTCACGTCCCGCGCGGCGTTGGGCCGCGGACAGGAACGGCATGACCAGGAGGGACAGAGCCGCCAGCGCGATGCCTGGGGTCGAGTGCCGCGCGTCGCCCGACCCGGCCAGAGCTCGGACGGAGTCGACGCTGACGTACACGGCGTGAGGCAGTACTGCCGATTCAGGCAATCGGCTTGCGGTACAGGCAGAAAGCGCGGTCGCCGGAAGGTCCCTGCGTGAAGCCCAGGCACAGCCACGGCCCGCCCGAGCGCAGGGCGGCCAGTCCCTCTGGCTCCCGGGGCCGCAGAGCCGAGGCCGACATCTCCCGTACGCGCCGGACGTTATGAGGGTGTTTCAGGTCGATGCGGTCCAGGCGGACGTTGCCCCCGGACGCCGGGGCATTGCCCGGGCCGTAACCGGTGCCGAACAGCTGGTACAGGTCGTTGCCGTGAACAGCCACCCCCTGAAAGGGCAGCCCGAGATCGGTGCCGGGCTGCACGAAGTCCACCCGGGGCCTGAAGTCTCCGGCTGTGAAGCGCCTGAGGTCGTACAGGCGGTAGCGTGACCGGCCGGATGTCTTGTAACGCAGCAGCAGCACACCGGTGACCGTGTCCACCGTGGCCGAATTGTGGGTGGAACCGGGCACCGGCCTGAACGTTGTGAGACCTCTGCTACTGCGGTGAAACACACGGCCGTCGGTGAAATGGAAGCGGCACACGCCACGTCCGAAGCCGGAGGCCGGGTCGGCGTCCCACTCCGTCCACAACACGATCCCTCCCCCGAACGTCTCCTCGACCCCCAGGGCACCGCCGTGCCCGAATCCGAGCAGGTGCATCGCACCGATCAGCCGCCCATCCGCCGAGAGCCGGTTCAGGCACAGATCCCCACGCCGGACCCGCTCGGCGTGCGTGAAAGCGCGGGGCTCCCCGTCCAGGCGCACCCCGCCCTGCATGACCTGCAGGGCGTAGAGATGACCCCGTTCCTCGTCAAAGGCGAACGACTGCAGCACCGTGCTGTGCAGAAGACGAGCGCCGACGAGCCATGGCCTCGCCTCGGCTCCGAGGTCCGGCCCGGGCACATCCCGAGCTTCCCGGGCCTGCCCTCGGGCGGGAGATGCCGCCACACCCGCGACGGTCACGGCGCCCACCAGGGTCGCCGCGCCAAAGCTCAGGAGACTCCTGCGCGATGATCCCTGTGTCTGGATCTGGTTCACGACTGCTTGCCTTTCTGCGCTGAACGGGCGGCGAGCACTCCCTGCATGCGGGGCGCTTTCCTGGCTCCGACGGGTGAGCCGGAGACTCAACGGCTCTGCTGCGGGAATTCTGAGAAAACTGGCGGCTTCGGACGTCCCCCCTTCCGTCGGCCGGAGGCGGAAGGGGGCAGTAGGTCACGGGCGCCCAGGTTTATCGCCAGGGCACCGCCTTGCTGGTCAGCACGTAGTGAGCCGAGACGTAGCCACGCGCGTCGGACAGCTTGTACCAGCGCGTATTGCCACGGACATTGCTGCCTCGCGTCATGCGCGACAGGTGGATGAGGCTGCCCGAGCGCTTGTGTCCGATCACCTTGTAGCCGGTGCCGGGACCAGAACGGATATTGAGGGCGACGTGGCGAGGGGTAAACACTCGGCCGTGGATGTGGGTGACCGGCTTCCCGCGGTGGTGACGCGTCTTCGAGGACGGCGTCTTGCAGCCGGGCAGCGTGTGCGGGGAGGCCGCAGCAGCCGGGCCGGGCCGGGACGTTCCGCCGTCCGCCGCCACAGCTGTGGACGGGGCCGTCAGAGCGGCCAGGGCTGCCACTGCCACGAGGGCGGTGCGCATCCGTCGATTCATCAGCTTCTCCTTCACTGTGCCGAGAGCGGGATCCCTCCGACGGAGTCCCGCAATCTCACGCAAAGTGACTGCTCGGACACGCCAATACCTAAACAGCTGCTCAGATGTTTAGCTCTTTGGGGTGATGCCGGAGTGAAGCAGTTTGAAACAACCGCGACCGTCTGATCCGCTTGGCGGAAGCGCTGAACACAGTCCGGCACTACACGCAGGGGAAACACCAGGAACAGCTCTTTCGCCTGCCAGATTCTGCTATAGCTGAACAAGTACACAGTTGACCAAGGGTTCGAATGGAGTGTTCGACGTGGCGATCCACAAAGACGCGCGACACGAGACCCCGCCCAATCGGCCACAGGACGACCTGCCGTCCGACGCTGAAATCGCCGATGTCGCAGACGTCTTCGCGCTCCTGGCAGACCCTGCCCGACTGAAACTCCTCATCGTCCTACGCCAGCAGGAACTGTGCGTACGGGACCTGGCGGCCATATGCCACCAGGGAGAGTCCGCGGTCTCACACCATCTGCGGCTGCTTCGCGCCCACCGCGCCGTGCGCGTACGGCGCGAGGGGCGCATGGCCTACTACAGCCTGGGCGACGCACACATCCGCCTCGCTCTCGATGTTGCGCTCCTGCACAATCACCACGCGCCCCCTGCAGCGCATCCGGAGCGCCGATCCGAGCCGTAGCCGACTCTCGATCGGGCACGCTCCACTCGCCGCAGGTCTGCCGACGGGCCTGCACCACGTTGGAAGCCGATCACTCGGCGATCCGGTCGCGGTTCCCACCAGTTGACGGGATGGTCCCAGTCGATCGGCAGGGATCACTCGGGCTGACCGACGGGGTACCTCCGGAAACCTGCCCAGGTGGCATGGGCGGCCTGCCGGTCAAACCTCAAAGCATGACGCTGAACACACTGCCGGCCGTGCCGGCGCACGTGACCGGTGGGCGCACGGAGGAACCCTCCTCCCCTCCCGCCGGCAGACCGTCGACCGGGCGGCTCGTCGGTATCGATCTCGCGCGTGGGCTTGCCGTCTTCGGCATGTACTCCGCGCACGTCGGCCCCGACGCGGCAACGGTCGGCGGCCCGGTGGGGATTCTCCTGGAGACGGCTCGTGGACGCTCCTCCGCGCTCTTCGCGCTGCTCGCAGGCTTCTCGCTCGTCATCATCACTGGTCGCCCGTACCCTCGGGTAGGCCGTGCCGGTCGGCGGGCTGTGGCAAGGGTCGTGATCAGGGCCTTCATCCTGTTGGTACTCGGCTATGCCCTCACCGCTCTGAACACCGACGTGGACGTGATCCTCAGCTTCTACGGGCTGCTCTTCCTGGCGGTCCTGCCGCTGTACCGGCTGCGCGCGCGAGCGCTCGCCCTGATCGCGGCCGCGGGCGCGCTGATCACGCCGGCCCTGCTGTACGTCATCAGGGACTCGATCGCGGGAGGGAGCTGGGCGGATGCGGTCATCGCCCGGGATCCGCTGGCCCGCCTCACCGGCACGGACGGCTTCATCGAGCTGCTGTTCACCGGGGACTATCCGGTGCTCACGTGGGTGCCGTTCCTGGTCGCGGGGATG